>CAZFSF010000057.1:0-16344 GCA_964522045.1 uncultured Desulfobacteraceae bacterium | reverse complement strand
CTTCTTTGCCCCCTGACCTTTATGAACCTGAGCGGTGAATCGGTCAGGGCCTGTGCTGACTATTATGCCATAGAGACCAACAGGATTTTAGTCATCCATGACGATCTGGATCTTCCCTTGGGAAGGATAAAAATCGTCAGGGAAAGCGGGGCCGGAGGGCACAAAGGCGTATCATCCATCATCCGCCATCTGGGGAGCACGCAATTTGCCCGAGTCAAGATTGGCATCGGTCATCCGCGGTACGGAGAAACCGTAGAGAATTATGTCCTTGCTCCCTTTTATGCCGATGAAAAGGGGCTCGCAGAAAAGGCCATCCGGGTGGCTGTTAACGCATGTGAACTATTTGTTTTGGAAGGGGTTGAATCGGCAATGAATCAAATCAATTGCCAGAATTTAGTGAATAAGGAGGAAAAAAACTAATGCAGGGATTAACCGTTTATGCTCCCTTCATAGGGATCTTAAGTCTTATCATCGCCTGGCTGATATACAATTATGTCAAGAAACAACCGAATGGCACCCCGTTGATGCAGGAACTTGAGGATGCGATTCATACAGGCGCCATGGCCTTTTTGAAGAGAGAGTATTCTGTTCTCATTATTTTTATTGCCATTGTATTTCTTCTCTTGGGGTGGGGAATTGCGTGGAAAACCGCCATTGCCTTCGTAACAGGTGCCTTCTGCTCCATGGTTGCCGGGTTTTCCGGTATGACCGCAGCCACAAGAGGAAACTCGCGGACGGCAGAGGCTGCCAATAAATTCGGCCAGGCCAAGGCCCTCAACGTCTCTTATTTTTCCGGTTCTGTCATGGGTTTGGCCGTAGCAGGATTGGGACTCCTCGGATTAGGGTTCTGGTTCTGGTTCTGGCAACGGTTTTGGGGGGGCGTTCCTTCCACTGCCCAGTATATCAACGGTTTTGCAATGGGCGCCAGCTCCATTGCCCTGTTTGCCCGTGTTGGCGGGGGCGTATATACTAAGGCAGCGGACGTCGGGGCTGACCTGGTAGGGAAGGTAGAAGCCGGTATTCCCGAAGACGATCCCAGAAACCCGGGTGTTATTGCTGATAATGTGGGTGATAACGTGGGTGATATTGCCGGGATGGGCGCTGATATCTTTGAGTCCTTTGTCGGTTCGGTGATCGCCACCATTGCGATCGGTGCGACCATGGCCATCACACCCGATTTCTTGGCACAATTTCCCATCCTTAAAGGACTCGATCCTGTTGCCATTAAACTGAAATATATGGCCATGCCTATTTTAATCGTCATGGCGGGACTTCTCAGCTCGTTTGTGGGTGTCTTTTCCATCAAGGTCTTCCAGAAAGGGAATCCCGCGGGGGCCCTGAGATACACAACCTTTGTGGCTGCGATCATCTTTGTGATTCTTACCATCATTGTTACCAAGTCTCTCGGTATGCCTATGGGCGCCTTCTGGGCAATATTTTCCGGACTGCTTTGCGGTATTGCCATCGGTCTCCTTGCCGAATATTACACCTCCGGTCCTCCGGTCAGACGTATTGCCGAGCAGACCAAGACCGGTCCGGCTACCGTTATCATTGCAGGCCTGGCCGTCGGCATGCAGTCCACATGGCTTCCTATTCTCGGTATCTGTATTGCCACTTATGTAGGCTATTTTACTGCCGGCATCTATGGTATCGGGCTTTCAGCGGTTGGTATGCTTGCCACGGTAGGCGCAACAATGACGGTCGATGCCTATGGTCCCATCGCTGACAACGCTGGCGGCATTTCCGAGATGGCGGGTCTTGGCCCCGAGACCAGGAAGATCACCGACAGTCTCGACGCCCTTGGCAACACGACCGCTGCCATCGGAAAAGGGTTTGCCATCGGTTCTGCAGCCCTGACCGCGTTGGCCCTTTTTGTGGCCTATACACAGGCAGCCAAGCTTGGACATGTTTATATCGACAACCCGATGGTGATTATCGGGCTCTTTATCGGCGGCATGGTCCCCATGACATGCGCGGCCCTTACCATGACCTCGGTCGGTAAGGCGGCCTTCGCCATCGTGGAAGAGATCCGTCGCCAGTTCAGGGAAATCCCGGGGCTCTTAGAAGGAAAAGAGGGCGCAAAGCCCGATTCCGCCACCTGCGTATCGATTGCGACGAACTCCGCCCTGAAAGAGATGGTGCTTCCGGGGCTCGTGGCCGTCCTGACCCCGGTTGCCGTCGGCTTCCTCCTTGGCAAAGAGACCTTGGGCGGCATGCTCATAGGCGCTACAGTCATGGGCGCGTTCTTGGCCCTTTTTATGGCCAATGGCGGCGGTGCCTGGGACAACGCGAAGAAGTGGATCGAAGAAGGAAACCTGGGCGGAAAAGGTTCGGATAACCACAAGGCCGCCGTGGTGGGCGATACGGTTGGTGATCCTTTCAAGGACACCTCCGGTCCTGCCATGAACATCTTGATTAAGCTGATGTCCGTGGTCGCTCTGGTTATCGCGCCGATCCTTCCCACGTTGGGTCTGTTTATAATAAGATAGGGATTTAATAAAAAGGAAGAATCGGTACAGTCAAAAACGCTCATGGCTGATAGCCCATAGGATAAAAACTATGGGCTGCCGGCCATGAGCCCTGACCATGGAGGTATGAATGTTTCAGGTCGGTAATTTAGCCGTTTATCCTGCGCATGGCGTCGGCATAATCGAAAAGATAGAATCCCAGGAAATCTCTGGTTGCACGCAGGATTTTTACGTTATGCGCATTCTCGATAATGATATGATTATCATGATTCCTACCAGTAATGTGGATAATGTCGGTTTGAGGGAGATCATCGCCAAAACAGAACTTCCAAGGCTCTTCACGATCCTGGAAAAGAGAGATGTCATCCTTGACAATCAAACATGGAATCGGCGTTACAGGGACTACACGGACAAGATTAAAACCGGATCCGTCTTCGAAGTCGCCGAAGTGTATCGTGATCTGTTGCTTCTAAGGCTGGACAAAGAGCTTTCTTTTGGAGAGAGAAAAATGTTGGATACCGCCAGGACTCTTCTCGTCAAGGAGATATCCCTTGCCAAAGATATCAAGGAATCACAGGTAGAAAAGGATTTGGATAAGATGTTTTCCTGATTTCTATATACTAATCTGCATCCTTTATTCGCAAATTTACACTTTTTCCAAATTGGGGGGTATTATCGAATTGAAAACCGAATGCCGAAACTGGAAATTTGAAACTTGAAATTAGAGAAGAAATTTACATCTTTCTGTTTTCCCAATTTCAAGTTTCAAATTTCCAATTTCACTGCCAAGATACAAGATCAGCAAAGTCTAAACTACTTTTGATTTGTCATGACGGACACCGATCCCTGCAACAGTCAACATCTTGTTAGTAACCCAGAAGACAGCTAACACATTTTTCTATGATATCCCTGAGACCGCTCAAGGTACTCGGTTTGATGTTTTTCTTTGTGACAGCCCAATCGGTCTGTCTCGAGCAAGGATACAGTCGCTGATAAGAGATGGATACGCTGAGATAAACGATTGCCCTTCAAAGCCAAGCCGGAAATTGAAGGCTGGGGATCGGGTTTCCCTCACAATCCCGCCTCCAACCCTTCCGGATCTTACACCCGCTGAGGTAGAGTTCCAAATTATCCATGAAGACTCTTCCTTAATTGTTTTATCGAAACCGGCAGGGGTCGTTGTTCACCCGGCCCCGGGGCATTCAACCGGAACCCTTGTCCACGGCCTTCTTCAACATTGTAAAGACCTCTCCGGGATAGGGGGAACGCTTAGGCCAGGTATTGTACATCGGCTCGATAAGGATACCTCCGGGCTCATGGTTGTGGCAAAAGATGACCGAACCCACGCATCTCTCGCTAAACAATTCAAATCCGGCTCGGTTAAAAAGCAATACTTGGCTCTCGTACATGGACGAATCAACGGTGAGGAGGGGAAGATCGCCCTCCCTATTGCTCGACACCCTTCAAAGCGAAAAGAGATGGCGGTGGTGCTCTCCGGGGGAAGAAAGGCCTTAACCGTGTGGCAAAAACTGGCAGAATTTGAAATGGGGTTTTCTCTCCTCTCGGTTGTCATAAAAACAGGTCGGACCCACCAGATCCGCGTCCACCTTTCCCACATAGGTCACCCTGTTGCGGGAGATCCTGTCTATGGATATGGGCGTAACTGGTGGAAAAGGCGCTTCCCCCAAAAAAACGGGGCCCTGCTCAACCTTAAAAGACAAATGCTTCACTCCAAACGTTTAGGTTTTGTCCATCCGGTGAACGAAAGTTATATGGAATTCGAAGCCCCGCTTCCGGATGACATGAAACATGCCTTGGAGGTCTTAGAACGCTTGAATTTGAAATTATGATTTGATTATAACCTCTTCAGATTATTCTCTTACTCATAATCTTAATCGTAATCGTGTTGAGTAAGATTAGGATTATGATTAAGATTAAGAAAGAGGAAAGCTATCTCATCCCTTAACCTTTGAACCTGTGAACGGCTACAGATTACGAGTATAAATTATCGAGACCAGGTTACATTATCATGATTTAGCATGCTTGTTCCGAAAAGCCTTGACATAAGGGATAAAATAACTATAATCATAAATTATTAAATATTTTCCTTCCTTTCGGGGGATTCGGTATAGACCGGATATCTGTTATAGACTTCATAACAACTCTGCTGAGTAACCTACTCTAACGCACATAAAAGGTTTTATGAGGCTCGACGCTCTGGCCGCAACAAGGCATTTTGATGTCTTTCAGCGTATGTCGTTATAGCCGACTTTTTTTGATCTCCTGGTTTTCTCCGGTCGGGAATAGCCAAACAATTAGGCAGAGCAAATATGATGGTCTCAAAGAAACTCAAAAAGTTTAGGCGGGATTATTTGAATTCATACCATTTACCCAAAAATTGTATACTTGACGATCTCTGTCCTAACTAAGAATAATTTACAATTGCCCCTAAAAAGAAGTTTTTACGGGTGAATCAAACGTGTCTTAATGGAGATAAAACATGAATTTAGTTGAACTTAAGGAAATGAAGATCAGTGAACTAACGAAAATGGCGAAGGAGTTGAACATTGAGGGAGCATCCGGGATGCGAAAGCAGGATCTTACTTTCGCTTTGCTCCAGGCCCATTCAGCCCAAAACGGCCTGATATACGGTGAAGGTGTCCTGGAAGTCCTCCCGGATGGCTTTGGGTTCCTGAGGGCACCTGACGCCAATTACCTTCCGGGCCCTGACGATATCTATATCTCTCCCTCCCAGATTCGTCGATTTAACCTAAGAAAAGGGGATACAGTCTCAGGCCAGATCCGGCCGCCAAAGGAATCAGAGAGATATTTTGCCCTCTTAAAGGTGGAAAAAGTCAATCATCAGGACCCGGAGATATCAAGGGACAAGATCCTGTTTGATAATCTTACTCCTCTCTACCCCGATGAAAGGATCCCCTTAGAGGTCGCGGCCGACAATTATTCCACAAGGATTATGGATCTGATGACACCGATCGGAAAGGGCCAGCGAGGCCTTATTGTCGCCCCACCAAGGACAGGAAAAACCATGCTCCTGCAGAATGTTGCCAATAGCGTATCGGCCAACGAAAAAGATATTCACAAAATCGTGCTTCTCATAGATGAAAGACCGGAAGAAGTGACTGATATGGCTCGATCCGTTAACGCCGAAGTGATCAGCTCTACCTTTGATGAGCCCCCTCAACGCCATGTCCAGGTAGCCGAAATGGTCATTGAAAAGGCCAAAAGACTTGTTGAACACAAACTTGATGTCTTAATCCTATTAGACAGCATTACTCGATTGGCAAGGGCGTACAACTCCGTCGTTCCTCCCAGCGGAAAAATCCTCTCCGGTGGTCTGGATTCTAACGCACTCCACAAACCAAAACGCTTTTTTGGAGCAGCGAGAAACATTGAGGAGGGGGGGAGTCTCACGATAATTGCCACTGCCCTTGTTGACACCGGGAGCAGAATGGATGAGGTCATATTTGAAGAATTCAAAGGCACTGGAAACATGGAGATCCATTTAGATCGCAAGCTGAGTGACAGGAGGGTCTTTCCATCCATTGATATCAATCTGTCCGGGACCAGGAAGGAGGAGCTTCTGTTGGATGAGGCTGATCTCAACCGTATCTGGGTCTTACGTAAACTCCTTGCGCCATTGACCCCAGTGGACAGCATGGAATTCTTGCTTGAAAAAATCAAAGGAACAAGCGATAATAAAGGTTTTCTTGCCTCAATGAGTGGCTAAACCTGAATTGAGAGATTTTTGACTCGATCTGCACCAATTTCTTCCTCAAAAAAATCGCTCAACTTAGGTAAAAAAATCAGGAGAAACTGACAAGATGAAAAAAGGAATCCATCCGGAATATTATAGGACGACAGTGCGCTGTGCGTGTGGGCATGAATTTGAAACCGGTTCCACTGTCAAAGAGATTAATATCGAAATCTGCTCCAAATGCCATCCGTTTTTTACAGGCAAGCAAAAGCTGGTCGATTCGGCAGGGCGCGTGGAACGCTTTAAGAAAAAATATGCCAAATTCAACAAGGCATCAGCCGATACCAAAGCAGAAAATTAAGGGCCAAGACAGCAATTGCGGCCTTTGAACCGATTTCAGGACCTTTGCCCTCATCCATTGAACCTGCCAGCTCCTCCCGCCTGTAGGCTCACGATGGCGGACGGATTACTGCCCGGCGTAACAGCGTAAATCTCTCAAATTGAATATTGAATACCTGTGTCCCGCCTATATTGGTGGGATTCGCTCAGGCTTTTTCGATGAAAGGTTCGCGGTGATGTTTGCCAAAGTCAAAGAGATAGAAGAGCGCTATAATAAATTGGAGGCCGATCTGGGTGACCCCGAGGTTGTCCGAAATCAAAAGGCCTACCAGACATATGCTAAAGAACACAGCATGCTCACCCCAATTATTACCGCTTTCCGAAAACATCAATCGCTCCAGGATGAGATTCTGAGCAACCAATCGTTGCTCGATGATCCAGATCCTGAAATCAGGCAGTTGGCCAAGGAAGAACTTGATAACCTAAGTTCAAACCTGTCTAAAATTGAACAAAACCTTAAAGTTCTCCTTATCCCCAAGGACCCTAACGAGGACAAGAACATCCTCTTAGAAATAAGGGCTGGAACAGGCGGAGACGAAGCAGCGCTTTTTGCCGCCGATCTGTTCAGGATGTACAGCCGATATGCTGAAGTAAGGAGATGGAAAACAGAAATCCTCAGTCAGCACATCACCGGCATCGGTGGGTTCAAAGAAATCATCATCCTTGTGGAAGGGCAAATGGTATTCAGCCGGCTCAAATATGAAAGTGGTGTTCACCGGGTCCAACGCGTGCCAGAGACAGAGACCCAAGGCCGAATACACACCTCTGCGGTCAC
This sequence comes from uncultured Desulfobacteraceae bacterium, assembly GCA_964522045.1. GTDB lineage: Bacteria > Desulfobacterota > DSM-4660 > Desulfatiglandales > Desulfatiglandaceae > Desulfacyla. Next base: position 8,987 of record CAZFSF010000057.1, on the reverse strand, counting down.
AGTGGCTGTATTTCCGGAAGCCGAAGAGATCGATGTGGAAATCGACCCGGAAGATCTCCGTATAGATGTATACCGTTCATCAGGACCTGGGGGGCAACACGTAAACAAGACTGCCTCGGCAGTCCGAATTACTCATCTCCCCACAGGTCTCGTCGTGACCTGCCAGGATGAAAAATCCCAGCACAAGAACAAGGCAAAGGCGATGAAGGTGCTCATGTCGCGGCTGTTGGATATTGAGACTGCTGAACAGCAATCCAAAATTTCCGAGGAACGGAGAACGATGGTAGGCTCCGGCGACAGGAGTGAAAGGATCAGGACCTATAACTTTCCCCAGGGGAGAGTCTCTGACCACAGAATCGGGCTCACCCTATACAAATTAGAAGGCCTTCTCCAGGGAGATCTGGACCTGGTTATCGAACCCTTGATCACCCATTTTCAGACCGAAACGCTAAAAAGGGCCCACGGGAACTAACCAACCCCCAGTATCCAGCATCAAGTATCCAGTACCCAATGTCTCCAAAAACATGGCAAATAAAAGACCTCCTCAAAGTCTCGGCCGACTATTTAAAAAGCAAGGGCATTGAAAACCCCCGCCTCAATGCTGAAGTGCTTTTGGCGCACCAACTCAACCTCGAGCGTATACACCTCTACCTGAATTTCAATCAGCCCTTGACCGAAAAGGAGATCTCCGGCTATCGTTCTCTAATTAGAAGACGTGTCAGCCCTGAACCGCTGCAGTATATAACAGGAACACAGGAGTTCTGGTCCCTGGACTTTCTTGTAGACCGTCACGTCCTCATCCCCAGGCCTGAAACCGAAATTGCAGTGGAACAGGCCATTACATTGGCAAAACCCATTGTGCAAGAAGGGAAACAATCACTCCAAATCCTCGACCTTGGAACAGGGTGCGGCGCCATCTCAATTGCTTTGGCTACGGAGATGCCCGGGGCGCTGATCTGGGCAACTGATATATCCGAAAAAGCGCTGAATTTAGCCCGCCGTAATGCATTGAAACACGATGTCTCTGACAGGCTAAGATTCCGGCATGGAGATCTTTGGGAGCCCTTTTTGAAAGATGACTGCCTTTTTGATATTGTGGTATCAAATCCTCCTTATGTCACTTCCGGGGAATATAATGACCTTTCCCCCGATATTCGAGATAATGAACCACGATTAGCCCTGGACGGCGGGGAGGACGGAATGTATTATATAAAAAAGATAATCAAAGGGGCACACGATTTCATGAATCTTGGCGGCTGGATTATCCTTGAAATGGCGCCCGACCAGACTCAAGAGGCCCTCACTATTATGGATCAGACCGGAGATTACGAAAAAATGGCACGAATCAAGGATTACAGTCGCTCCTACAGGGTTGTGATAGCCCGCGCTATTTAACCACTGTCGGGCTACGAATTGAGGAATTGCAAGTATTTTACTGATGTTAATTCCTAAATCCCTCAATCCCTCAATTCCCCAATTGCGAGGTGTACACCCATGCCAATAACAGACAACAAAGAATGGAAATCAAGGCTAATTACCCCTGAAAAGGTTCTCTCTAAGATCAAACCGGGAATGAGCATCTTTTTGGGAACCGGGGTTGCAGAGCCGCGCACCTTAGTCAAGAGTCTGATGGCATCTGATGCCGCGAACCTCAGGGACCTTGAATTTATTCAATTAATGAGCTTTGGGCAGGCAGTATCTATTGCAGAAAAAGATGCCCAAAAATTCCGCCTCAAGACATTTTTCCCAGGGTGGGTGGCAAGCGAAGCCATCAATGCCGGCAGTGTTGACCTGATTCCCACTCCGTTTTCCCGCATCCCCCTCCTAATCGAATCCGGAACCATCGGGATCGATGCGGCCTTTATCCAGATAACACCTCCTGACAAGGCAGGCTATTGCAGCCTCGGGCCGGCAATAGATGTGGCCAGACAGGCAATGGAACAGGCCTCTTTGGTGGTTGGAGAGATCAGTGTAAAGGCCCCCCGCACCTTGGGCGATACCTTTGTTCACATTGAGGATTTTGATTACCTTGTCGAAGCCACAGAACCGCCGATCTATTTTCAACGCTGGCCGGTTGACGAGGTGTATGAAAAGGTGGGGGCGAATGTGGCCTCTCTGGTCCAAGATGGGAACTGCATAGCGTTTTCTGCGGATCCCCTCTTTGACTCCCTGGCCCGCCACCTGAAGGGTAAACGGCATTTGGGGATCCATTCTCCCTTTTTTACGGATGCCTTGATGGATTTGGTCAAGAGCGGGGCCGTAACAAATCGGCGTAAAGGTATATTCTTAGGCAAATCTGTAGCTGCCTATGCCATCGGCACGGCAGAACTGATGCATTGGCTGCACCGTAATCCCCTAATAGAGTTCCAGGGGATCGATGTGGTGGCAGACCCCAAAAGGATCGGGGCCAATGACCACCTAATGGTGGTTTTACCCGCTCGCAAGATAGACCTCACAGGCGGCATTGCCTTGCACAGCGGGAAGAGAAATGTCGGCGCCGGTCCGGGTGAGGCACAGGAATTTTTTAAAGGCGCAGCCTTTTCCAAAGGGGGCCGAACCGTTTTTGCATTGCCTAGCCGCAACTTAGAAAACGAGCCAAACATCGTCACCTCAGTGGAAGGTTATCCCAACCAGTTTTCCAACCGGGATTCCTTGGACCTCGTCGTAACAGAATACGGGGTCGCATCCATGACCGGGCGGACTACCCGGGAACGAGCCCTTGCCCTGATTGACATTGCCCATCCCGATGATCGCGCAGATCTGGTTAGCCTTGCCAAAGAAAAGCATCTCTTATTCCCGGATCTGATCTACCTTTCAGAATCAGGCCACCTCTACCCGGAGGAACTGGCCTGCGAACACACATTTAAAGAGACCTTGACAGTTCGTTTCCGCGCAATAAAGCCTTCTGATGTTGATGAAATGCGGAGACTTTTTTATCGGTTCTCGGATAAAGCGGTCTATTACCGTTATTTTTCTCCCATCAAGACCATGCCCCATGCCAAAATGCAGGAGTACGTGAATATAAATTACAGGAAAACCATGTCAATCGTTGGCCTAATGGGGGAGCCGGGAGAGGGGCGTATCATTGCAGAAGGGCGATATGTACGTCTGCACGACCTCCCCTATGCCGATGTGGCCTTTGTGGTCGATGAGGACTATCAAGGTAAAGGGATCGCGACATTTCTCTTGAAAATGCTTGTGAGAATCGCCAAAGAAAAAGGGATGGAAGGCTTCAAGGCCGATGTGTTAGCGAGCAATAAATCGATGTTAAAAGTTTTTGAATCGGCCGGAGGTGGACCTATTCAGGCTGTTATGGACGGTGGGGTATATGGGTTGACCATACCTTTTCAGGAAAAAGGGAGACCCGGATAGTCGTGATGCAGAGGGTAATTGATCTACAAGAGGGCCGGCTGCTATTGGCAGTTAAGAGGGGATACCGAAACTGGACAAGCCAGTTCAACGAAGATTTCGGACTTGACACCCGTCTCTGTCATATTTCTTTTAAAACCCTGACTTATCTGGCTCAGAGCAGGGATAAAGGCGCCTTTTATCTTTATGATCTGATTATGAATCTCAAAGACTTAGGCTCTGGATTTGAATTTAATGAACTTGATCCAAAAAGCAAGATGGCGGTTATCGATCTGCATCTGTTTCTGTTGGATCGGATCAGGTTTGAATACATGAAGAGATTGGGCTGGCTTGATAGCTATCCTGGAGAAGAATTCACCTTGGTGGAACTCATAACCCAGTTCAAGAGGATAGCGCCGGGGCTTCAGGCAAAAATCCCTCTCCTCAACCAGGATCACCCTGACTACAAAAAGTTCGCTTCTATAAACGCCTTTGATAAGGAGGGTTTTATCAGGAAGCTGATACCAAGGCTCATGAAAGAGATCGAAGGTTACTCTGATACCTTATAGACTTTGTCCCCTTCTCTGACTCTTTCCTTAACCTTGACGCCTACCAGATCACCTGCCTTGACTTCATCCATAGGTTGATTGTCAATCTCCATGCTGGCGATCTCTTCTGTAAAATCAGTAGTATGGCCCTTGTACTTCAGTAAATCGCCCTTTTTTATGGTCCCATTGGTCACTTCCAGGGCAGCAACACTCGGCTTGGCGAAAAACTTGACAATAACCGCAACCTGCTCTTCAGCCATGGTAACACCTCCTGAACCCAAATTGGGGAATTTAGGGATTGAGGCCCCAGTGAAATAGAACGAAAAGGGCATTTCACGGGGTAAAAATTAAGGAAATAAAAGCAACCCCAAAATTCCAGAACCTTGCGCCTCGCACCTTACGCCATTTTTTATTACCTATTCCCTTTTGCCGCAGTTGTCAAGAGTGAGAGCAGGTTTTAATTAATGAAGCAAAAGTCGCACCTGTGCTACACTCACCCTGATCCTGAAACGGCTTAATACGACTGTGCAAAAGAAAAGAACAATCTGGGCCATACTCTTTCTGATCCTGTTTTGCGCAGGATGTGATCTGGCCTATCTGTTTCACGCTGCTGCCGGTCAATTTCGCCTGCTCAACGACTCAATCCCGATAGAGGAGGCGTTGAACAACGGCTCTCTCACCCCTGCCCAGGAAGACAGGCTTCGACTTGTTGCCCGGATCAAAGATTTCGGGGAAATTGAACTGGGACTGAAAAAGACCGGGAACTATGAAACAGTCTACTTAGCCTCTCCTTCAAGACCGATCTACACCGTATCCGCCTCCCCCAAGGACCGTTTATCACAAAAGACCTGGTGGTTCCCTATTGTGGGGGATATGCCATACTTGGGGTTTTTTGACCTTGAAAGCGCTAAGGAAGAACGGGCCCGGCTTTTAAAAGAACGGCTGGATGTGTCATTGGCTCTTGCGGATGCCTACAGCACCCTCGGCTGGTTCCAGGACCCTGTAACCCTGAATCTGATCGAGGGATCTACACCTGACTTAGTTGAAACCATCCTGCACGAGATGACGCACACGACCCTTTATCTGAAGGGCCAGGGCGCGTTCAACGAGGGGCTGGCGGTTTTGGTAGGCAAGGTGGGGGCATTTCTCTTTTTTGAAGAGGTATTCGGCCCATCTCACCCCTTTACAGAAGAGGCAAAGGGATCTATTGAGGATGAACGTCTTTTCTCCCGGTTTCTGGCCTCTCTTATGGATAAGCTGGAACAGCTCTACAATTCCCCCATAAGCTATCAGGAGAAGTTGACCCGTAGGGAGGAGGTGTTCGCAGGGTCACTTGAAGAATTCAAGTATATCAGGGAAAGGTTTAAGACAGATCGCTTTGTCCATTTCGGTAAGAGGCCTTTGAATAATGCATATATCCTGTCGGTTGGGCTATATCACCGCAATTTTGACCTCTTTGAGACGGTCCTGGAAAAAAAGGGCGGCTCCATCAGAGAGATGCTTTTGTTTTTCAAAGACTTGAGCAAGGAAAAGGGCGACACTATCAAGCATACACAACTCTGGCTACGAGGTCTTTCTAACTCTCACACATGAAACATGCCCGACTCGATCATCGGCGGATCCTCCACATCAAAGACATGGACGATATTTTTATACATCCTCTTTTTCATCTCGGCAATGATCTCTCTCCTCTTGTTCAATCCCTTTGCAAATGAGACAGCCTCGTCCATCAAGTCATCAATGTGGCAGGCCTTCATGATGATGTGATGGGCCTCGCATTCTTCAGCCGTTGCTCGTTTGCCGGTGTAATGCAGTTCCTCGACCTTGTACTGCGGAATCGCCTTTGTGATTAACGCGATCATCCCGGGAAGGAATGGAATCCCGAGATCCACTTCCGGAAAACAGAAAAAGCCCCTGTCCGAACGCATAAACCGAAAATCAAAGGCACAGCTCATAATGGCGCCTCCAGCAAAGGCATGGCCCGATATTGCCGCAATTGCGGGCATCGGATAGAGCAAAATCCGCTTGAAAAGCCTGTTCATAGTGTAAAAAAAAGAGACTGCCGTTTCCTTATCCCCTTTCTGGATAAAGGGACCCAGCCAGTCCAAATCAATCCCGTTACAGAATATCTTTTCATGCGAGGAGGTAACCACCAATGCATTAGCATCCGTTTCCTTTTCAATCTCATCCAGGATCTCGATAAAACTGTTCAAGAATGCAGGATTGAACCTGTTTTCGCCGTCATTCATGGTGACAATGGCCACCTTTTCATCCAGTTCATATTCTATTGCTGCCATTTTTCATCACTCCTTTAGCCACTTACCTCAGCGATCCTTGTTAAAAACAAGAGTCAGAATATTACTATTTCCTTGTCGTAGATACCGGGCCTCATCCACCATCTTCTTTACGAAAAACACTCCTAATCCACCAATCTCGCGATCAGAGATATCCGCAGCCACATTCGGATCAGGAACTTCAAGGATATTGAAGGGTGTACCGTTATCCGAGATCACCAATACTAAGCTAACATCATTCTCTATCCGGCATTCAATCCCCACGTCACCATCCGTCCCAGGATAGGCATATTGAAAGATATTAACCAGGACCTCTTCCGCGGCCAACTCTATCTCGTTAATCCGGTTGACGGTGAACCCGGCCATTTCTGCATGACCCGCCACGAATTCGATCAGTCGTTCTAAATGCTCAACTTTGGCTGCCGACCTTATCTCTGTCATGGGACAAAACCGTTTCCCCCTTCTCTCACATCTCTTGAAGGGCGGCCTCTACTGATTCATAGATCGGAATAATGGTGCTGAATCCGGAAATTTCAAACACCTCTTTTACTGTACCGTACAGGGAAGTAAGAACAATTCGCCCCCCCTCTGCCTTTAGCCTTTTAACGCTTGTCAGGATGCCCCGAAGACCGGCACTGCTGATATAATCAAGCCTGGCAAAATCGACGATAAACCTGGTCTCCCCTGTATCTATCCAACCCCCCAGAGTCTGTTCAAATTCAGGGGTAGTTACAGCATCCATCCGTCCTTCAACGCTGACTATTAAACAATCTTTTTCCTTTCCAGTACTTATGATGTTCATATTCTCCCCCTCTAATTGTCAATTTTTAGCCGACATCGCAAAAACTGCACACTGCGAAGGCCCCCTCAGGTGTAATTTCAGGCTAAGTTTTTTTAGTATAGGATAAAAATCGCCTTTCTGTCAAAGCACAAACACCATTCTGTTATCGCCCATTAGAAAGGCCATTTTCGTTGATCATCCAACACAAATCTGATATCTGAAGCTTGGGATCTTTGAAAAAACCGTTTGTCCATAACCGTGAGGAAAAACCGATGAAAAAATTGAACCCGGACCACGTTGCAGCCATTCAAAAAGGCGTAAACAACTGTCCCTATTTCAGTCTGCTTTCAATGGGTATTGTTTCCCTTGAGCCCGGCAGGTCTGTCTTGAAAATAGAGGTGCAGGAGAAGCATCTCCAGCCTTATGGGATGGTACACGGCGGTGTCTACTCATCCATGATAGATGCTGCCTGTTTCTGGGCCGGTTATACGGAAATTGAGGAGCCTCTCGGATTAACTACTGTGGAAATGAAATTGAACTACTTAGCCCCAGCTTCAAGTGGCATTTTTGTTGCGGAAGGGAAAGTTGTAAAGACCGGAAAAACCCTCTGTCTGAGTGAAGCCACCATTACAGATCAAGAGGAAAAGCTGCTGGCCCACGGCACCGCCACAATGATGGTTCTTCTGTCGTTGAAAATCGAAGACCAGGCCGCGCTTCCGCAAAAGTTTTTGGATTAGCCGGTTATCTTTAGAGCGGCAAGGAATTCTCTCGCAACCTGTTGCGCAATAAGGGGGGCATTTCCACCGGCACGGTTGTTGACGACAACATTTATCCGCACCTTTTCCTCTATTCCTCTCTTTATTAGCCGCGTGGTATCCCGTACCATTCCCGGGCTCTGCATCCCTTTTATCAGCGCATTGAAGGGATGGGCCCGGGCATAGGCGTCTTCATATCTCATCCCTTTTGGAGTCATCAACCTGATAATGCAACTGTTTCTGTTCAGAAACCTCTTTCCGGAAAGTGCGAACTGTTTTGAAAGGGCCGGGAGCCAGGTCCAGTGGGACAAAACCTGCCCCACACCATACTTTTCTAAGACCTTGAAGACGGGCCCAGTTAAAAGCGCCTCGGTTCGAAGCTCCACATGGTAACGGTTATCCTCCGGAATAGCCCCAAAAAATGCATCCAACTCAGCAGCCTGCTCCTCAGGAGAGACCCGATTACCCTTGCGCTGATACTCTTGCTCAAAGACAAGCCCTTCAAGCCATGGGGCCAGCAGTTCGATGGCTGGTTCGTAAAATTGATTAATAAAAACTCGAGGGTTCAGGTACTGTTCGTTGTCAATATAGTTACCCTGCCGAAGGACTTTTTTCGCAAAGATAACTTGAGGCACCTTCAAGATAATGCGATCACCCTTCTTGAGATGCTGGCGATAGGCGTGAAGCAGGTGAAAGACCCGGGTCGGTTGTTCCTCTCTATCTAATAATGGAAGATAAAAAGTGAAATCCAATTCGAGGATGCGGAAATGCCGGAAATACTCTTCAACAGACTGAACAGGCAAGACCTCTTCCGCAAAGGTTTTCCCGCCAATCTTCTTTGATCGCCGGGTTATGTTCCTGCCAATGCGATTTTCGCAATAGATCTGTCCCATCCAGCCTGCATAACGGTCGCTTGCCGTCCCGATAAACAGATCAGGATGGAGATCACGGAACTGAAACAATGCAATACGGTCCACTTTTTTATTTTCCTTTGTGTGACATAGTCCCAAAATAAGACCTTTGAAAAATGCTCAATTTCGTTCAAGACCAAGGCGCGTGAGGATTTTAACCACAGGAATATATTGAATATTTCGAGGATTAAAATTCGAACACAACGAAGAGATTGGGCGAAAGGGGGCGTTTTTCAAAGGTCTCAAAATAACAGGGCCTTTACTCTATGAGATGCCTGCTGTGCCGGTCAATAGAAAAGGGTCTCATCTCCCTTGTCAGACAAAACCGAACGTGATACAATTTAAGATCT
>CAZFSF010000056.1:0-16394 GCA_964522045.1 uncultured Desulfobacteraceae bacterium | reverse complement strand
CAGAATCCAGGCAAACAAAAAACAGCCTAATTTTCTCATGGCATCCTCCTTCAGGATTGATGATTGAAAAACCCGTAACGCCTAACCCGCAACCCATACGCGCTTAGCGCATGGCGCATAGGGCATGCTAAATGGTTTCCACTTTGCGCTTTCCGCTCTGCGATTCACCGCAATCTCTACGCCTTTCTCTTGCGGACCCTATCCTTTATCCTGTTTATATGGCCACGCCCCATCCCCTTGACCTCACAACCCAACTCAAAATAGGCTTCGATCTTCCGATCATCCAAGATCCCGAAGCAGTCCACCACCGCCAATGGCCCACCGGCCATTCTGACCACCTCTTTCGGATCCAGTTCTAAGTAGGGTTTGTGACGAACGGCAAAGATGACGGCATCTGATCCCTCCAATGCCTTTTCCAAGTCCGGGGTCATAGAAAATTCGGATAGGTGTTCCTGGTTGCGGAAAAACCGCGACCAGCTGGCTCCCACCGCCGGATAGGACTCCTGCTTTTCAAGTTCCCACCAGTGTTGCACGTAGGCATCATGGGCCTTGATCTCGGCCCCCATTTCAGTCAGTTTTCGAACAATGATTTCTGATCCGCTGTAGCGTGTATCCCCAACATCCTCCCGGTAAGAGACCCCTAACAAAGTGATCTGCGAAGCGGCAACAATACGTCCCATATTTCTCAGGGCGTCACGAACCAACTGGGCCGCATGTAACCCCCTTGTATCATTTATGTTTATTGCCTCGGGGGTAATTTTGAATATTTCATTCTCAAACCCCATGAGATGCTTGTATGCCCAGAGACCTAATCCACCATCTTTGGGAAGACAATAACCGCCTATTCCGGGTCCTGGAAACATTATATTGCTATGCGTGGGACGTACCTTGATGGCGTTAATAACCTTTATGATGTCAACCCCGTTGGTTTCGGCAAAGAGGCTCCATTCATTGAGAAAGGCCAGTATGGTCGCCCTGTAGCTGTTTTCCACGATCTTGCAGGTCTCGCTCTCGATCGGTCTGTCAAGCACTGTCAGGGGATACTCTTCCACATTGAGGACATCTGACAAAAACCGGGTAGCCTTTTCCCTGCTTTCCGGGTTTATCCCGCTGCATACGCGCCAGAAATCCCTGACCGATCTCACATACGCCTTCCCGGGCATTACCCTCTCGAAGCTGTGGGCCAACAGCGGTTCATCATCAATCCCTCGGGCCTTAAAGCCCTTTTTTATGAGGGGATAGGCTATATATTCGGTAGTCCCCGGGGGCACAGTGGTTTCTATCAAGACCATGCAACTGGCAGGTATCTTTGTCCCAATTATCTTGAAACTCTCTTCCAATGCCCCAATTTCTGCAAAACCTTTCCTGAGATTGCCCAATTCCTCCTTGAGAAAATCGCATTGAACATCAACGACCAAAACGTCTGCCAATTTGAGTGCATCGTAGGTGAAGGTCGCAGTAAGGGTCTTCTTCCCGTTTACGCACCGCTCTATCAGGGGGGCCACCTCCGGATCCTCGGCCTTGACCGGGGATATACCTCGATTAAAAAGGGGGATCTTCCAAAAGCTCCGGGGACTCGGCCTCTGCATACCGATGACGAACTTGTTGGGTTTCCCCGTTTTTTTATCCACGGAGTCGGCCACCACACCGGCCATAACAGCCCCCACAAATCCGAGGCCCATGACCACTACTATCTCGAACCCCTCTTCACGCCGTGCCTCTATTAGCTCTTTTAATCGGTCGTATTCCTCTAAATTATCGTCCTCCGTAGGGAGAGCAAATCTCTCCCCATCCGGGCTAACGGAATATTCCATATAGCAAACTTCCTCCTCGGTATTCTTTATTTGTTATTCGGCCACTCTGACAAGCCTGAAACCGGTGGTCTGATACTTGTTGGCGGGGTTACTTAAATTCCTGTTGGCGCATCGACATCTTTCCCCTGGCCCGTACCAGCTTCCTCCCCTGCGAACCTTGTCAGTCCCTGAGGCGGGTCCTCGCGGGTCTACAACTGCATCCTCGCCATATGATCCATACCAATCCTGGCACCACTCCCAGACATTTCCTTCCATGTCATAAAGTCCCCAAGCATTCGGCTTGTAGCTCTTAACAGAGGCAGGTTGATCCACCTGCAAACCCTTCGATTTAACATAGTCCTCACAAACGTCCATTTTCAACGTGTTATTGCCATACATGGCATCCTTGCAATCGATGGTCTCGCCCCAGGCATAGGCTGAGGAAGTCCCCGCCCTACAGGCGTATTCCCATTCCGCCTCTGTAGGGAGCCGATAGACTCCCTCATTGAGGGCATTCAGTTTTTCGATAAAATCGATGCAGTCCTGCCAGGAGATCTTTACCACCGGCATATGGTCTGTCCCTTTTTTTTTGAAAAAAAATCGCTCTCCCATTATGGCCCGCCACTGTTGCAGGGTCACTTCCGTTGTCTGCATGTAAAAAGGCTTGCTGATGGTTACCTGATGTTCTATCTCCATTTCTCTCCGATTTGGTTCATCCTGAGGGCTGCCCATTTTGAAGGTCCCACCTGGTATCAACACAAACTCCATACCAATGGAAATTGTTATGGTCTTTTCCAAGGCCTCCACGGGAAGAGGAAAAAGAGAGTTAAATATTAAGGCTGCAAAAATCAGGATAAATAACCTAATTGAATATCTTAATATATTAACCATTGATGTCAGCGCCTCCTATATTGTCATTGAGAGTGAAGGATCAGAAAACCCAAGGTGAATCAAGATATCAAAAAACCCATACAAGGGAAAGGGAAAAATACTAATGGCCAGCCGCCTATATCATTTCCGCGATTTCATCAAGGCATCCGCAAACCTTTGATCTGACAGCGGCTAATCTGCCCGGTGCAATTTTCCCCGGTCCCGGTCCGGCGTAAAGATCCTGATTGATCTCAATCTGAACAGCGAACTTCCCCCTGTCAGCAAATGCTCCGGCATAATGAGTCGAAATAAAACCCGCTGTGTAGGGGCTATTTATAGAAACAGAAAATCCAGCCCTCAAAAAGGCCTGTTTCATAAAATTCAACAACCCTGAAGGGCAGGTAGTATCGCCCAAAGCCGGGGCCATCTTCCCCATATGATCGCCATTGTTACTCAGGATAATATCCTTCCTTTTCTTGCCCGCATCCGGGGCCTCGGGAGGACCGATACCGCTGAGGGAATGACAGTCAATCACACCTTTGATATGCGGCCGTGCTAACGCCTCTTTAAGTCGATTGTGGTAAGGCCAGTAATATTCCAGGAGACGGTCTGAGATCTCTTTTTCATCCGGGACCGCATCCGCATGATAGATGGAGCGCCCAAAATAATCTATCCGCGCAATCACACCCTTATGATCCCGGCGCTCGGGGTCTCTGTTCAAATCCACCACCAGTCTGCTCCATTCTGAGCACAAAATGTCTCCTGCCTCTAAAGAGCCAAAGATCTCTCTCGTCCCCAAATCTATTGAGTCTGAGATTTCATTATTGCTGAGAGCAAGGTCCGCCCTTATCCGCTCAGGTATCCGCTCCGAACAGTGGGGTATGGATATGATAAATGGAAGTTTCACAACGCTTCACCTCGGTGGGTACCGGCCGAAAATCCCGTTTTTGAGCAGGGATGCTCGATGCACGTAAAGTTCTTGCTCCTTGCGCCTTGCGTCTCACGCCCAGATGTAGGGTCTTCAGCCTTTCCATCTGTTTTCAGTCGCCAATGCGCAATCATCAATTTTACCCCGTTAAATCCGTTTTGGCGTTCATTTAACCGGGGCGTCCATCCCATAGACCCACTCCAAGACAGTGCGGGCATGCTGCGACAATCTCCCGTTGTTATCCGAAATAGGATAGGAAAAGAGGAGATGGCATAACCTGCCGAGAGGATCGGTAAAAACTGCCCCGTTCCCGCCAACATCAGGAGGCCCGTCAACCAATACAAACTGGTTCTCATTTTGGATATCCCTGTATTCCAGTGAATCTCTTATGAAAAAGAATCTCTTTTCATCGGGTTCATATTCGTAAAGCCCGGGCAGTAACTGGTCAAACCGGATTTTCTGCCCCCCTTCAGTGAGAAAGAGTAGGAGATGGCTGCCCTTCATCGGTCTGGCATATTGTTTGTTCAGCTCTTCAACGTCGAGTTGGTATGGGAGATCCAGAAACTCGAGCATGTGAAATATATCCAACGGGATGATCCCATTCTGAAGATGCAGGAGCGATAGCATGGGAAAGGCCCCGGTAAAACGGGGATTGATCTCAATCGGGCAGATTCCCCGGTCCCCCTCATCAATAATGAAATCAATCCCTAAGATCCCTCTATACCCAAGGGAAGCAACATATTCTCCAATCCTGTTGGCCTGCTTCAGGGCATCCTCTCGAATGACCGAAGACCAGAGTGTCTCATCCCATACGTGGCCGCAAAATATACCGTCCTCTAAAAAATCGTTGCAATAGGGGAGATCAACAAGCTGTTTCTGGAGCCCTGATATCAGGTTCCCGTGTCTTGTAATGCAGATGGCCACACTTACCGGAAGCCCCTCTATAAACCTGCGAATGGAGACAGATTTCAGCCGAACCCCCCGCCAAAAATCCCCTCTCAACCTCTTCACAAGTAGATCATACGCCTCGGCTGAACGGACAAAGAATGTCCCCCGACCGCCACCCTGGCCGATATCCGGAAGCTGGATCACTAACTCCGGACCTAACATGGAGGCCCACTCTTCATACCCACGCTCACGGATTACCTCGATCGGCCAGATCGCCCCCGGTACCCGGCGAAGACCAAGCCCTGCTCCCATCTGTTGAAAAAAAGCCCTTTCCCTGAGCCTGAGGCGAAGGCCTGCGGAATTGGCCAAAAGAACCCAGTCCTCTTTCTTGGCCAATTTCTCCAACTCAGGATAATTCTGATACAATAAAAGGTGTTTCGGGTCGGGAAGTTTGTTTAGATACCCCTTTACAAACTGATGGGCGAGTAGACGGGCGGAATCGCGGCCGTTTTCCGGGAGAGAACCGCCTGTTTCTTCTTCAAGACAAAAGATTTCCGTTTTTTTCCTTAGCAGGGATAAGTCACCGGTTTTTCTCAAGCTTATAATGCGGTAGGAATCAAGAAAATAGGTGGGTATGATCCTGGGAAAGGCCGTCATGCCCACGCCGACAAAAGTACCGTTCATAGATTCAAACAGGTCTCTAACGTGGTCTAATTCCCGCAAGAACATTCATTCTACTCAAGAAACCTGATCTGCAACCATTCACGGAGCAATGGCGGGGTGGGTTGATGGGAAAACAGGAATTGGGCTGCAAAGTCAGATACCATCTTTAATTTCAGTCTCTCCCATAGATCACGCCTCATGCATCGCTTCCAGACGAAAGCAGGCCACAAGATGTCCATCACCAAACGGGCTTAAATTAGGGTGCTTCCGGCCGCATCTATCTTCATCTGCTGCCGCGCACCTTGGAAAGAAAACACACCCCACATCTTCCTCCGCATCACGGGCCTTGGTGAGAAGGCTGCCATAACGCCTCGCATCCCGGTCATGTCCGAACTTGGGCACGGCATCGAGGAGGGCCTGGGTATAAGGGTGCTTCGGATTCCGGATCACTTCTTCTGCCGGGCCCAACTCCACCAGGTTCCCCCGATAGATCACAGCGACCCTGTCGCAAAGGTACCGCGCCGCAGCGAGGCTATGGGTGATAAACATCTGTGTTACCCCAAGTCTACTCCTCATCTCTAATAAAATATTAAATATTTGTGCTGAAATGGAGGCATCGAGCATGGAGGTCGGTTCGTCAGCGATAACGAATTCGGGGTTCAAGATCATGGCCCGGGCAATGGCAACCCTCTGTCTCTGGCCCCCACTCAGGCGATGAGGATACCGAAAAAGGAAGTCATCGGGCGGCGAAAGGCCGACTGCGTGCAGGGTCTCTCTGGCCAAGTCCTTTCTGGTGGAGGCATTCCCCATTCCATGGATTTTAAGGGGCTCCGACACCGTATCATAGATGGAACGCTGGGGATTAAGGGATTGATAAGGATCCTGAAAAATCATCTGGACTTCGCGCCGGAACTCTTTTCGCGCGCGTCCCCTCAACCCAATAATTTCGCGGCCTTCCAGGAATATTTTCCCCGAACTCACATTTTCAAGACCGACAATCAAACGACCCACCGTTGTCTTGCCACTGCCGCTTTCCCCCACCAAGCCAAATATCTCTCCCTTAAATATATCGAAGGAGATCAGATTCAGCGCAGTGACATCCTTGCCCGAGCTGCCAAAAAAAGCCCCTTTGGTCTTATATATCTTGGTTACGTCTCTTATTTCGAGGACAGATTCATCTCGCTTATCCATTCAGCACCTGCAACAGAGGGTCTTGTGTCCCGGACCTGTCTCAACCCATTCAGGCGTTTCTGTCTTGCAGGAGGGCCCTGGCCCGGAACAACGATCACAGAAACGACATCCTGCCGGCGGGATCACCAGATTCGGTGTTTCACCCGGAATAGGGATCAAATCACTCTTCTTGCCTGTCACCGTGGGAAAAGATGAAAGAAGCGCCTTTGTGTAGGGATGGGCAGGGGATTCAAAGACCTCTTCCCTCGGCCCGAACTCCACCAACTGGCCTGCATACATTACACCGATATCCTTACACATATCCGCTACAATGGAGATGTCGTGGGAAATGAATATGATGCTGAGATTAAACTCCTTTTGCAAATCCTTTATCTCTCCTAAGATCTGATCCTGAACAATGACATCTAACGCCGTGGTGGGCTCATCGGCAATAATCAACTTTGGGTGACAGGCCAATGCCATGGCAATGATAGCCCTCTGTTTCATCCCGCCACTGTACTGGTGCGGATAATCTCTCAGGCGGTCCCGTGGTATCCCGACAAGGTCAAAAAGGGCCTCAACCTGCCCCATCGCCTCTTCCTTTCCAATGGAAGGGTCGTGAACCAATATTGCCTCTGCGATCTGATTTCCCACCCGCTGTACAGGGTTCAGGGCATTCATGGCCGCCTGAAAGATCATGGCCATCTCTCGCCATCTGATCTTTCTTATCTCCTCGTCAGACATCTTTAAGGTATCTTCTCCATCAAAGAGAATCCGCCCCTCGCTGACCGAACCGTTCGGGGGGAGTAACCCCATCAAGGCCATGCCGATGGTGGTCTTTCCACAACCTGACTCTCCCACAAAGCCTAAGGACCCTCCCTCCTCCAAGCTAAAAGAGACCCCTTCAACCGCCTTGACATAGCCTTTCTTGGTATTATAACCGATGCTCACGTTTTCCACTTCTAAGAGGGTCATTTAATCCGTCTGGTCCTCCTTTCTCAGCCTCGGGTCGAGCACTTCATCCATAGCCCTCCCTAACATGTAAAAGGAAAGCGTGATCAATGAGATGCAGATCCCCGGGGGAAGGAGCCAGTATGGGGCCTGAAACATGTTGCCGGTCTTCCAGACCCACTGGAGCATCATGCCCCAGCTTACAGTGCCGGGATCACCGAATCCCAAGAAAGCGAGGGCGGCTTCGGTAATAATTGCGGAGGTGACCCGAAATGTCATAAACAGAAAGGCGAGAGGTAGCACATTAGGCATGATATGCATAAATATGATCCGGAAATGGGAGGCCCCCGCCACCTTGGCGGCCTCTATAAAAGGCCTCTGCTTCAGGGAAAGGGTCTGCCCCCTGATTATCCGGGATACCCCCGGCCACCTGAACAGGGCGATAATCAGGACAATGGTCCAGATGTTGAGCTGTCCAAAGACCGCGGCGAGGAGCAGTACCACAAGTAGTGTTGGCATGACCATGATCATGTCTGCCAATCTCATCAGAAGGGTGTCTATAAATTTCCCCATATATCCGGCCGTCATGCCGATGGATACACCCAGGACAATACTCATTACTGCGGCCGAGATTCCCACCATAAAGGCGATCCTGGCGCCTGCCAGGAGCTGGCTCAGGATATCCCGGCCCATGAAATCCGTTCCCAACCAATGTCTCAGGCATGGAGCGGAGCAGGATGTAATTTCCGGATCGACTCCTGTCATCGGGTTGTACATGGGGCTTATCCATGGAGGGATGTAGCTGCACAGGGCCATCAAGGCAAAAATAATCAGGAGGGTAAGGCCTATCTTCCCTAAGAGATTCTGTTTGAAAATAGACCACCCCTCCAGAAAGGAGTTGAGCAAGGGATATCTTTCTCTGGTTGTCATGTTATTGTTTTGCTTAAATGCCATTTCTTACGCAACTCACTGACCCCCTAATCCGGATAAGCAGGGACCAAAAAGAGATTTTACCACGACGCACGCGAAGGACACGAAAAGCCAGTTTCTTAGCAGTTTTATTATGCCTTCGTGCTCTTCGTGGTGAACAATTTTCTGCGCGTTTTGAACCCGGATTTACTCAGGGCCTAATACCTGATCCTCGGGTCCAGATATGCATAGAGTACATCGACCACCAGGTTGGAAACCAGAACAACCCCGGCAATCATCAAGAAACAGGCCTGTGCCAACGGATAATCATTCTGACTGACTGAAGAGACCAATTCCCTCCCTATGCCTGGCCAGGTGAAAACCGTTTCCGTCAGGGCGCCCCCGTTAATGGAAAATGCCAGGCTGAGCCCCACGCTTGTGACCACGGGAAGGGCTGCGTTTGGGGCCGCATGATGGTCTCGGATCACCTTTTCCTCAAGGCCCTTGGCCCTTGCAGTCAAGATATAATCCTCTTTCAGGGTCTCCAACATGCTACTCCGCATGATTAGGAGGTAGGCCCCGAAATGTATCAAAAAGAGGGTGGATAAGGGGAGGACCATATGATACATGACATCTAAGGCCCTCGCTATAAAACCGGCTTCCGGATCAAGCCATACCTCTTCCGAAATCATGCCGTTAATGGGAAACCATCCAAACTTGTAGGCAAATATCCAGATCAGAATCAAGGCGAGCCAGGGGAGAAAAAGGGTATGGGTAACCAGGGCCCCGATGGTCATCAGCGAGTCTATTTTTTTACCCTTGTGCCATGAGGCTATTTTGCCCAAGAATACGCCCACGAGCGCCGAGAGGATAATCGATGTAGTGAAGAGCAGAACGGTGTTAGGGAGGCGGTTCCATATGATATCCACGACCGGTTCCCCATAATGGAAGGAAAACCCGAAATGACCCGTGAAGAAATTCTTGAGATATATGAGATACTGAATCCCTAACGGTTGATCAAGGCCCAATTGGACGATCAGGATTTCTGCATCCTCCTGAGTCATATCCGGATCGACCATCATGGAAACAGGATCCCCCGGGGCCAAGCGGAAAAGCAAAAAGAGCACCGTAAGGATCACAAAAAAGATGATTATGATCTGAATCATCCTCCGGATGATGTATTTTCTCAGTTCCATAGTACCTGTTCTAACTCACATTTGAAATGGCAATCCCTCAATCCTATATCACATCGGTTTCAACTGGCAAAAAGACCACATATTTCCGACGCCCCCTAACATCTGGACCCAGCCTGTAAACCGGCCCTTGCGGACTGCCTCAATCAGTTTTGGATCGTAAAGCGGGATATAAGGCACATCCCCGATGATGATCTTCTGCATCTCCCATATCAGACTCCTCCGCTTGTCACGGTTCATGGCGCTTGCAGATTCATTGGCGATCTTGTCAAAGTGAGGGTTATTATAGCCGCTCATGTTCCACCCCCGCTTTTTGTCATTGGTTGAGATGAAAAAATTCCTCAAATAATCGGGGTCAAGAGAGAGATTTCCATAACCTAAGACGAACGAATCAAAGTCATGTTTCACCTTGACCTGCTGGAGCAAGGCCCCAAAGGCCATCGGCTTGGAATAGGCGGGAATGCCCAACATCCTGAGCCACTCCTGCATCATCATACCGCACATGGCACGGTGCGGATCATAATCTGCCGGGGGTGTCAATATGGTAAATTTCTCCATGGTCTGCCCGCCAGGGAGCTTGATTCCCTCCCCGTTGACCACCTTTCCCGCACCGTTAACAGGCGGGACTTCCCAGGTGTAACCTGCATCACGAAGGATCCCGAAGGCCTTCTTGATACGGGCTTCCCTGTCAAGCCCTTCCCCGTATCGGGGGACGTCCGGGCAGTACCAGAATGCATTTCCCGGAGGGATGATGGAATACATCCTTATCCCGTATCCCTGCAGTATCCGTTTGATAATAAAATCATCGTCAACCAGGATAGCAATGGCCCGTCTCAGGTTAGCATCATTAAATGGCGCTTTTCTGACGTTGAAACCCATATAGTAAAGGGCGCTCTTCTCGTTTTGAAATAACTCGATATCGCGATTTCCACGGAGGTCCTCAAGATACCCCGGTTGGATGCCCCACCAGAACATATCAATGCTCCCCTTCTTTAAGGCAAGAATCGATGCATCAGAAGTCCCGAAGATCTTAAAAATGATCCCATCTATATAGGGCCCGAGGAGCCGGCCCTGTATCTTTTGCCCGGTTCCAAAAAAATGCTTATTCTTTTGCAGGTATAGATAAGTCCCATCCCGCCACTCCTTCAGCACAAAGGGGCCGCTGCTGATGGGGTTTTTTATCTTCTCGTTAAGAAGCGTTCCTAAAGGCTTTTTGGTCTTCCTTGCCGCAGCGATTATGTCCGTCCACTCCTTTTTCTGGACAATCGGCGTGGTAAGGGTTCGAGAGACAAATATGGCCTTTGGCTCTTTGAGAAAAAACTTTACGGTGTGTTTGTCCGGTGTCTCAATCTTGCTGATAAATTTCCATTTGGAATAGTACCGCGGGACCTTGAACTCATTTATAAAATTCCCTGTAAATGCCACATCCTCTGAAGTCAATTCCGTGCCGTCAGACCACTTGGCAGGCCTGATTTTGACCGTGTAGCAAAGGGCTTTTTCATCAAACAGGGGCGGCTCTGCGGCTAACCATGGGATGAGTTCCAGGGTCCCGGGATCACGCACATAAAGGGGTTGATAAAGCAGTCCCAATACCTTCCGGGACCATGTGTCGCTGGCCCGCCAGACATTGAGGGTCTTTGGCTCCTGCAAGAGGCCCACCTTGAGCATGTTCGCGGCAGAGGCGGTTGAAGCAAGACGACTGCCGGTAAGCAACATGGCGGCACAGGCAATAATCAGAACCCAACGACAGGAAGACATTTTTTGTTTTACATTCATACGGGGCATAGCTTTTCCTTTCTTTATGTTAGGGTTATTTTGTTTACGTATTTCGAGAGGGAGTTAATCAACGCTCCTGAAAAGTCTAAAGGTTTTCAGATAATTAATTTTACAAGTTATATACCCCGGCGCTCACTGGCCTGCCCCCGGATTACATTTCAGCGACCTTCTGTTCAATAAAATCGATTACCTTGGTTTCAAGCCTTGCCTTTTTTAACCGGTTTATTCGAGGAATGCCTCCCGGGCTGACGCAATTAATTTCTACCATCTTATCGCCTACCACGTCAACACCTACAAAGAACAGACCGTCTTTTATCAGGTCACCCTTAATCGCATGACAGATTTCCAGTTCCTTATCGGTCAAATCGTGCCTATATGCCTTTGCCCCCGCGTGGATATTGGTCCGGAATTCCCCTTTGAGAGGCTTTCTTCTCATGGCGCCTAAGACCTCCCCATTCAACAGGAGTATCCGCACATCGCCCCCCCTCTTCACCACATCTAAATATTCCTGAACCATGATAGGCTCCCTCTCCGGGTAAGAACGGTATGCCCTGACATAGTAGTTGATCAGTGAATGCAGGTTCTCCTGGTCCTTTATACTCACCTTGATCACCCCTTCTCCACCATATCTCTGAAGCGGCTTTACCACCATAGCGCCCCCGAAATCATTAATGATTTTTCTGAGTCGCACAGGATCTCTCGATACGTGGGTTTCCGGAATGATATCCGGAAAGTTGAGGATATAGAGCTTGCTGTTGGCTATGATCTGACCGGATGCACTGTTGATCATAAAGACCTTGTCGCTCACCGACGATAAGAACTCCATGGTCTGGTAGACCAGGGGAGGATTCTTCCTCAAAAAAAGGGCGTCAAGATCTGTGACGGTCTCGAATATGAGTTCATCCCTTTTAAGGCAGTTGATAAGGGAGCGCCAGTATTTCCTCATGGAGAGATCGGGCTTCACCGAGATATTGCGCATCCTGGCCACCACCTCGTTCTTGCGTATATAAATATCGTGGGGTTCGAGAAAATAGACGCTATGCCCTCTCTGGTTGCACTCATACATCAGGCAACTGGTCGTTTCATTTTCAGGCTCGATCGATTCCAGCCTATCCATTAAAAAGGCTATGTTCATGATGTTCCTCTAAACTTATCTTCCACATATCGAATAATCTCGGAGGCAATGTCAAGCTCCGTGGCCTTTTCAAGCCCCCTGAAACCTGGAGAATAATTCACTTCAATAACCCTTGGAGCGCCATCTTCACCCACAATGATATCTGTTCCGGCGATCTCAAGCCCTAAGACTTTAGCCGAGCGGACAGCCAAATCCGACAGTTTTGGGTCCAAGGTCACCCCCTTCCCCTGCCCCGCAAGGTGAATATTTGACCTGAAATCATCGGGGTTTGGTATTAGCTCCATGGCCCCGGTTACCCTGTCGCCTATGACAAAGGCACGAATTTCCCTTCGCCTGCGGGGCGCAATATACTCCTGGACCAGAAGCCCCCTTGAGTTATCCTGCAGATTATGCATGACAAATTCCGCAGTAACCGGTGAGTCCACCAAGGCCACTCCGCTTCCCTGCCTGCTGCTCGGCATCTTTGCCACCACAGGGTAGCCTCCAAGCCCTTCCACAGCCTCTTCGAAACCCGGGAAATTGACCACAAGATAGGTGCCAGGCACACTAATGCCATTACTCGCCAAGGTCTGGAGAGTCAAGAATTTATTTCTCGCTAAAAGGATCGCGTGAAAGCCATTCACCACCGGGACGCCTGAAAGCTCAAAATGACGGACGACACCTAAGGCATAATCATTGATTGTAGCCCCTATCCTGGGCAAAAGGATGTCCGGTCTATCACTCCCCTGAATTTTGAGCGCCGGCAGGTTATGATCGATCTCAGAGAGGCAGTCTCTTGTGTGTATGAGTCTGACCCCGTGTCCTGATTGGGATGCTGCCTCGATCAACCTTTGATTGGGGTGGTATCCCTTGTCTCTTACACTGAGAATTCCGATATCCATAGGAAAGTGCCTAAAGTGAGCTAAAGTGACTAAAATGCCTAAAGTGAAGAATCTTGCTGGAAACCCGCTCGGTGAGAGGTTAATTCAACAAAAAATACCCACACCCGGAACTCGCAACCCGCAACCTAACAAATACCCAGTACCCAACCCACAGATCATCTAACCACGACCTGCAGATCCGACAGGATACGTTCGATTTCATTAGAAGATTGTCTGTTGGCAGAGCCTCTCTTTATAGCCAATCGAAGGTCCCTCTTCAACCTAAAAAGTTCCTTTATCTCCTTGGGGGAGT
Source organism: uncultured Desulfobacteraceae bacterium (assembly GCA_964522045.1). Classification (GTDB taxonomy): domain Bacteria; phylum Desulfobacterota; class DSM-4660; order Desulfatiglandales; family Desulfatiglandaceae; genus Desulfacyla. The sequence goes on along the minus strand of CAZFSF010000056.1, from coordinate 2,945 downwards.
ACCCTTCTCCCCTGAGCAGTTTATAGATCTCCTCAACATAGGCCTGGCCATCGGTAAAGCTCCTGTCGATCCTTTTCAACATATGAGACATCAGCCGGGATGCCTCCACCGAATCCATGGTATCGTGACGCCATGCCAGGCCAAGACCCTTCAGGCCTAAGGCTTCTCTCTCCTGGTGTACCAGGGTATTGCCGGTATAATAAAAGAGGTATGGATGATAGTAGGGCAAACCGCTCTCATTAATAAAATCAATGGTTTCGGCAAATGTATCAGAGGTCTCTCCCGGGTAGCCGATAATAAAACTCCCCCTGCTTATAATGCCGTAATCGTTGAGCATCCTGATCGCTTCAAAGGACTGTTCCTTTTTTAGCCTCTTGTCCATATTATCCAAAATAGTCTGGCTCCCGGACTCGAGCCCGAGATCTAAAAACTCACACCCTGATCTCTTCATCAGTTCAACCAGATCAGGGCTCAAGGCGCTTGCACGGGCAAAGGACGACCAGGTAAAACCAAACTTCTCCCGTATCATCATTTCCAGTACTGCCTTGATCCTGGTCTTATTTGCCGTGAAGTTATCGTCGGTAAATCGCACGTGCTTTATAAAGCCTAAGGTCTCAATCTTCTTCAACTCCTGTTTGAACACGTCAATGGATTTGTAGTGGACCTCCGGAAACAGCCAGTGATAGGTGCAGAACCGACATCTGTAGAAACAGCCCCGGCTGCTGTTCACAGGTAGTGTATTGCGCAGATATTCCCGTGGAATTCTGTCCCATGAGATAGCCATCTGGTCCATCCGGATTTCTTCCTCTTGCCGGGGGGTAAAGGCCATGTTTCCCCGTTCGTCAAAATAGGCCAGGTTAGGGACTGAACTCAGAACCCTTCCCCGCTTCAGGGCCTCGAGCAGCTTCACCAGGGTCTGCTCTCCCTTGGCCTCCACCACAAAGGCATCCACTTTACCGTCAAAACCGGACAGGAATCGAAGGGTCCTTTTTGAGAATCCCTCCCCTGCATTCAAGACCTTCTTAACTAACATGCCCCCGGCTATTATAGGGACGTGGGGAGCATGCTGCTTGATCTGCCTGGCCATCTCCTTGATGTCATTCATAAAGATGAAATTAGAGGAAATACAGACTGCCAGGGGGTTTTCCCCGAGGAGATCGGGCAGGTTGCCCGTAGCGTAATTTTGTACAATGATCGGGTCATATCCATATTCAAGCAGGTATTGATACAAATATATGCCATTCAGGGTGACCGTATTGGCCAAAGAATAGTGCTCAGTCACATTCTTCGGCGTAATCTCCGGAATGCGACGCCCCCCCTTTACAAAATTCATGAGATCGAGCAGATCCATATACCGGTCATTCATGAAGAGCAGGGAATCCCGGATATTCCGGTGCACGCCCTTTTGAATGGCCAAGAGATCCAGGTCGGGAAACCGGGCCGACTGCCTCTCGGCCCTCTCTTCGGCATCAGCCAACTTCCGCCCTAAATAGGCATCATTGTCCAATGGCTGGTTCTGGGCAATTATTATGACTTTAGGGGATTTCACAGTTGATTCCAGGTTTTCCTTCTATACATTTCAAAACCTTATAGCCCTTTGCCAGACAATTTGTCAATAATGGGCCATAGCCTGATGGCACGTTGAGATACAGGGAGTGCCATATGAAAACAATGTCCTGTGCCTGCTTTTACTTTTTAGAGTATTTTTTATTTGTTTTCAATAGCACATCAGTGATATTATTGCTCATACCAGACGGGAACCCATTTGATCGGTTTTGGAGGGGAAACATGCATTATGACACAGCAGTGAGGGCCTATGCGTCCAAACGAATTGAGGAGATCGAGTCCGCGGATATCATTATGGGCATCCCTTGTTTCAATAATGAACAGACCATTGCCCATGTGGTCCGGATGGTAACCCACGGTCTTGCCGAACACTACAAAGAGAAAAGGTGCGTGATACTCATTGCCGATGGCGGATCTACGGATGACACCAGAGAGGTGGCAAAGGAGTTTGAGATCAAGCCGTGGCAGGAAAAGGTGGTCACTATCTACAGGGGACCGGGGGGGAAGGGAACCGCGCTCAGGTCTGTATTTGAGGCAGCCGTACGCCTTAAAGTACGTGCGTGTGCGGTAGTGGATTCAGATCTCCACAGTATTACCCCTGACTGGGTGAAATATCTGCTTGATCCCGTGCTTACCAAAGATTACCAGTTTGTGGCTCCGGTCTATCTCCGACACAAAAACGATGGGACCATTACAAACAACATCGTGTATAACCTCACCCGGGCCCTTTACGGCAAACGGATCCGCCAGCCCATAGGCGGGGACTTTGCCATCTCAAGGGACGTGGCGAAATTCTATATAGCGCAGGATGTATGGGATACAGACGTTGCCCGGTACGGGATCGATATATGGATGACCACCAATGCCATCACCCAGGGCTTTCGTATCTGCCAGTCCAATTTAGGGGTCAAGATTCATGATGCCAAGGACCCCGGCCAGCACCTTGGTCCCATGTTTCGGCAGGTACTCTGGACCATCTTTTCTCTTATGGAGCGACATGAGAGTTGCTGGAAAGGGATCAAGGATAGCCAACCGGTGGAAGTCTTCGGGTACGAGGGATCTGTGGAGCCAGAACCGGTAATAGTAAACTTGGAGGGAATGATCGACCATTTTAAAACCGGCTTCCAGCAATTTTCTGCACTCTGGACGGACATTTTTTCTCAGACTTGTATGGATGCGATCGAGAATGCCGCCCATATGGATTCAAGCCAGTTCACCCTTCCCACCGATGCATGGGTCCGGATTCTCTATGAATTAGCGGCCACCTTTCACTCCTGGAGCGTCAATCGCTACAAGCTCGTTGATCTGATGACTCCCCTCTATTACGCAAGAGTCGCCTCATTTGTGCGACAGAGCTGGGAGATGTCGTCTCAGGAGGC
>CAZFSF010000055.1:0-16596 GCA_964522045.1 uncultured Desulfobacteraceae bacterium | reverse complement strand
AAAGCGGTCCAACTGGCGATGGATCAGATAGAACGCCAGTTCGGCAAGGGCGCCATCATGAAATTGGGTGGCCGGGAGATTGCAGAGGTTCCTGTCATCTCAACCGGCTCACTTGCCCTGGACCATGCCCTGGGAGTGGGGGGCTGTCCGCGAGGCCGGGTCGTCGAGATCTTTGGTCCTGAGTCCGGGGGTAAGACCACCCTGGCCCTTCACATCATGGCCAAAGCACAGAAACAGGATGGTTTTGCGGCCTTCATCGATGCCGAACATGCCCTGGATGTCATGTATGCCAAAAAGCTGGGTGTGAACTTCGATCGTCTGCTGGTTTCTCAACCAGATACTGGCGAGCAGGCCCTGGAGATTACCGAGATATTGGTCCGCAGCGGCGCCATGGATGTTGTGGTTATTGATTCAGTGGCAGCGCTGGTACCTAAGGCAGAGATCGAAGGCGATATGGGGGATGTCCACATGGGTCTGCAGGCCAGACTCATGTCACAGGCATTGCGGAAGCTGACCGCCTGCATCAGCAAGTCGATGACGGCCGTTATCTTTATCAATCAGATTCGGATGAAGATCGGGGTCATGTTCGGGAACCCCGAGACCACTCCCGGGGGCAGGGCACTTAAGTTCTATTCCTCGGTTAGACTTGACATCCGAAAGATCGGAAACATCAAGGATGGGCAGGATATTGTCGGGAATCGGATCCGCGTGAAGGTGGTGAAAAACAAGGTGGCGCCCCCCTTCAAAGAGGCGGAATTTGATATCATGTACGGCGAGGGCATATCCACAGATGGTGATCTCCTTGACATGGCTGTTCAAACGGAGGTCATCGAAAAGAGCGGGACCTGTTATTCCTTTGCCGATGAACGGATTGGACAGGGCAGGGAGAACGCCAAGAAATTTCTGAAGGAAAACCCTGATGTATCTACCCGCATCCTGGAAAAGCTTCGGGATGCACTTGGGTTGGCACATAAAGAAACCAATGGTTCCGGTACAGCACCAGTTCATCCGGAAAAAGCCAGTATAAAGTGAACGAAGCACGAGCAAAACGAACTGAAAAGTCTATGAAGGTTATATTAAATTGAAGCCATCCTCCAAAAAGCTTGCTCTTTTTGTCATAATCAGCCTTATGATGGTCGTGCTGTTCCGAACAACTAACCAGACTACGATCAGAAGCGTCTCCGTCAGTTATAGTGATTTTTTAAATATGGTAGAAGACGGGAGCATCACCCAGGTCGCCATTCAAGGTGACAACATTTCGGGCATGTCCGCTCGGGGGCCATTTGAGACCTTCGCCCCAAAAGATCCCGATCTGATAAATCTGCTGAGGGACAAGGGCGTCAAGATATCTGCAAAACCCGCGGGGGGTTCCTCCTTGTTTCATATGTTTCTCTCCTGGGTTCCCATGCTGCTGCTGATAGGTGTTTGGATATTTTTCATGCAGAAAATGCAGGGCGGGGGAGGAAATCCGCTATCCTTCGGGAAGAGCAAGGCAAGACTCATGAGTGATGCCCAGAAAAAAGTCACCTTTGACGACGTGGCAGGTATCGATGAGGCCAAGGAAGAACTGGGAGAAATCGTGGAATTCTTGAAGGACCCCAAAAGATTCACGCGGCTGGGAGGAAGGATACCAAAAGGCGTTCTCTTGACAGGTGCCCCTGGTACCGGTAAGACCCTCCTGGCGAGGGCCATATCCGGTGAAGCAGGTGTTCCGTTTTTCAGCATAAGCGGATCGGATTTTGTGGAGATGTTTGTGGGTGTAGGCGCATCCCGGGTCAGAGACCTCTTTAAGCAGGGCATAAAGAATGCGCCCTGCATCATATTCATTGACGAGATAGATGCTGTTGGCCGACATCGCGGAGCGGGGTTAGGCGGTGGACACGATGAGCGGGAACAGACACTCAATCAACTCCTCGTGGAAATGGACGGTTTTGAGTCCAATGAGGGCGTAATATTGATATCAGCCACTAACAGACCCGATGTTCTCGACTCAGCCCTACTGCGGGCCGGCCGATTCGACCGCCAGGTGGTAGTGCCGGTTCCGGATATTAAGGGCCGCGAGGGTATCTTGAAAGTTCATACCAAGGAGAAACTGACAGGCCAGGACGTGGATGTTAAGGTCCTTGCCCGTGGGACCCCCGGGTTTACCGGAGCAGACCTGGAAAATATGGTGAATGAGGCTGCGCTCATGGCCGCAAGGCGCGGAAAAGAGACGGTTGAGATGGTGGATTTTGAGGATGCCAAGGACAAGGTCCTGATGGGTCCGGAGCGGAGGAGCCTGATCATCAGCGATGAAGAAAAGGAGGTCACTGCCTGTCATGAGTCAGGGCATACCCTGGTAGCCAGATTACTTCCCAATACAGATCCCATCCATAAGGTGACGATTATTCCCCGGGGTCGCACCCTTGGTTTGACCCAGCAGTTACCGATGGATGAAAGGCACACATACCCCAAAGATTACTTGATAAACAATATACGAATATTGATGGGGGGAAGGGCTGCCGAAGAAATCATCCTGGACACACAAACAACCGGCTCCGGAGATGATATTGAAAAAGCATCTAATCTGGCAAGAAAGATGGTTTGCAATTACGGTATGAGTAAGAATATGGGTCCTTTGACCTTTGGCAAAAAGGAGGAGCAGATATTCTTGGGGAGAGAGATCTCCCGGCACAGGGATTACAGCGCGTTGACAGCCCAAAAGATTGATGAGGAGGTTAGGGATATCGTGACCGGGGCCTATGAAAAAACAACCCAGCTTATCAGAGATAACCTGGAGATCCATGACCGGATGGCCAAAGCCCTGTTGGAGAGAGAGACGCTGAACAGCGATGACATTGATGAAATAATGGCCGGTGGCAGAATGTCTCGAGACAGGGATTCTCATAGTTCGTCTCTATCCCAATCATCTTAAGGCGTTCTTCAAATCCTTTTCAGCAATAAACTTGGGGGCCCATTCTGCTTTGATCTTATTCTCTTCTCCTGTTCGTAGGGTTCTTCCTTTTCAGGCCTTTCTTTTTTCCACCTTAAATAGGCCCAATCCAGTTAGCGCAAATCCCTCGTAGAGAAAGTGGATTGACAAAGGGGCTCTAAAGCTATATAAAGTCACAAAGAATTTAGCACGGCTTCGCTTTGCGGGTTAGACCGTAAGCTACCGATTAGGGGCTAAGCTTGGCTATACAGGGTAAACACCATCAAAATATAACGTGGAAGACTCGCGAATTAACAACAAATGGCCGGTGGCAAAAGAAGGGGTCCCTTTTATCGTCATCAGTGGTAGTTTGACCCTCCTTTTTGTCTGCACTAATTTCTTTTTCATCTCGATTCTTGCGGGCGTTGTCCTTTTTTTTGTCATCTTTTTTTTCAGGGACCCTAAACGTAGTCCGACCTCTGATTCCAGTGACGCGGTGCTGACACCTGCTGACGGCACAATATTAGAGGTCCTGCATCTAAAAGGAACCAACAACCCTTTAGGACGGGCATCAATTAAGATCAGCATCTTTATGTCGGTCTTCAATGTCCACGTTAACCGGATTCCCATAGGGGGAACCATCGAAAAGATCACATATCACCCTGGTAAATTCTTTTCCGCAAATTTAGATAAGGCCTCAAAACAGAACGAAAAAAATGAAATAGTCTTACAGACCGCTGGTGCCAAAAAGATTGTTTTTATACAAATCGCGGGCCTTATTGCAAGGCGAATAGCATGCTGGATCGAAAAAGGGGATCGTGTAAACGCCGGTCAGAGATTCGGCCTTATAAGGTTTGGCTCCAGATTAGAGGTCTATATGCCCGAAGGGAGTAAGACAACCATCCAGGTGCGTCAAAAGGTCAAGGCAGGCGAAACGGTCATAGGATACCTTTAGGATTGATGATTGAAAAACAAAAAACGGCCTATCCAAGAACCAAGAACGTTTTCTTGAACGCTATATCATGAGATCGAAGAGAAAAAAAAGATCCAAGAGGAGCGGAAAAAGGGGAATTTATATACTCCCCAACCTTTTTACCTCCGCCAGTCTGTTTAGCGGCTTTTATGCCATAATTGCCGCTATACAGGGGAGGTATGAAACCGCTGCTATTGCCATTCTTATATCCTGCGTCTTTGACGGCCTCGATGGAAAGATTGCACGACTCACCCACTCCACCAGCCTGTTCGGCACTGAATACGATTCCCTATCAGATTTGGTTGCCTTCGGTGTTGCCCCAGGGATACTTGCCTTTCAATGGGCGCTGGAGCCATTCGGTCGGTTGGGATGGTTAGCCTGCTTTATGTATGTAATATGCGGCGCCTTGAGACTTGCCCGATTTAATGTGCAAAAAGACCGTGTCGCTCCCAACTTCTTCAAAGGGTTGCCTATCCCTGCCGCGGCGTGCTTTATCTCTTCCCTGGTTCTCTTCACAACGGCCGTAGGGGGACTGCCGCAATTTAGACATATCGTAATCATTACATTGGTCTATATTTTATCCTTTTTAATGGTGAGTTCCATCCGTTATCCCAGTTTCAAGGAATTTGAGCTAAGAAAACAAAAGCCGTTTAATGTCTTGGTGACCACCATTTTAGTCTTTGTGGTTGTGGCGTATAAACCCAAGATTATGCTTTTTTTCATATTGGTTACATACCTCTTGTCGGGTCCTGCCATTACCCTGTATCGTCTTAGGAAAAGGAAGACCACGAAGGACACTCTCTTAAAAGAGACTCCTATAGTTGAAAAGGAATAAGATGAGAATTACCGGCGGACGGGCAAAGGGCCGGGTTCTCTCAACCCCGAAGGGTCTCTTGATCCGGCCCACTTCCGACCGCGTTCGAGAAGCCATTTTCAATATATTGGGCCAAGATCTTTCGGGACTTAGTGTGCTTGATATTTTTTCGGGGACAGGCAGCCTCGGCTTGGAGGCTTTGAGCAGGGGCGCAGGGTATGCCGTTTTTATTGATAGACTCCGGGAATCGATTGATTTAATTGAGAAAAACATTGATTTATGCGGTTACCGCGATTCAGGAGTGACCCTTCGAAGGGATTTGTCAAGGGGGCTGCCCCGGGAACACCCCCTTTTGACGAAACAGTTTGATCTTGTTTTCCTTGATCCACCTTACGCGAAAAATCTGGCAACCCCTATACTTACAGGACTTTCAAAGGGAAAAAGGCTTTCAAACGCGGCACGGATAGTTGTTGAATCAGGCAAGGACGCGAGCCTGCCCCTATCTTTTAGCGGCCTTGAAATGGTGGATTCCCGGGTATACGGAGATACGAAAATAAGTATTTATGAGGTCAGGGATTGAATAATTTGGCAATTGACGAATCACCCAATTCCTTGATTTTATTTGTGTAACCACTTAGCGAGAGTTGAACGGGGCTTAATAATGTGCAAAAAAATCGCTATTTATCCCGGCTTCTTTGACCCTATAACAAATGGGCATTTGAGCATTGTAACCCGGGGTTTGGAAATCTTTGACAAGTTGATTATTTCCATTTTGAACAACCCGCAAAAGGCCCCCCTCTTTTCCATTGATGAGAGGATATCGATGATTAAGCAGGCGGTAAAAGATGACCCAAACATAGAAGTAGACACCTTTGGCGGATTATTGGTGGACTATGTAATTCAAAAGAAAGCAAACATCATCCTGAGGGGGCTCCGGGCGCTCTCTGACTTTGAATACGAATTCCAGATGGCGCTCATGAACAGAAAATTAAACAGGGACGTCCAATCTGTTTTTCTGATGACCGACTACAAATGGTTTTACATCAGTTCCACAATCATCAAGGAAGCCGCGAGTTTTGGGGGGGACGTAAGCGGGCTTGTTCCAGAATTCGTAAATGACAAATTAAAAGAAAAGTTCTTACAGACAAAAAATACTTGACACCACTGCCAGCATAGGCCATATTTTTCCCTGAAATTTGAGACTTATATGATTTTATTATACGGCATAGGATAAGGAGGATCAAAGGTGGCCCTGACCAAAGAAAACATCATTGACAATATTTATCATCAGGTCGGACTCAGCAAAAGTCAATCCCGAACTGTGGCGGAGGGTCTCCTTGAGATCATGAAACAGACCCTTGAAAATGGGGAAGACCTACTGATCAGTGGCTTTGGCAAGTTCGTAGTCAAAGAGAAGTCATCAAGGAGGGGTAGGAATCCTCAAACCAGTGAAGATCTCCAGTTGAGGGCGAGGAGAGTGGTTGTCTTTAAGACATCTGGTGTTCTTCGTGACAAAATAAATAAAAGATCAAAAAGATAGCATTAGAACTTTGTTTTGATCCAAAGTCTCATTAGCCGCCGCAGGCTGCCGCCTTCATGTATACTGGAACGAAACACCTATCTGAGTATCTCCAATATCTCGTGCAGTTCTCCCTTTATCTCCTTAACAAAGGGAGTCGAAACCGTCGATCCTTTGGCGTTTTTCCTCTTCAGGCGCAGTCTGGCTCCCTCAATGGTCATTCTTTCCTCATAGAGCAGCCTCTTTATCTCAAGAAGAGTTTCTAAATCCTTTCTCTGGTAGGTCCTTTGTTTGGAATCAGCCCTACTGGGCTTCAGTTCGTGGAATTCGCTCTCCCAGTATCTCAAGACGTATGGTTCAACACCAACAATACGGCTCGCCTCTCCAATACGGAAATATCGTCTGTTGTCAGGAATCTGGACCACTGTCTCAGCCCTCCCTCAATCTTCCCCCTGTCTCATGTCTGATTTTGTCAATAATGGACTCATGCAAGCCGTTTACTTTTTCACCCTCAAGGGTTTCGTGGGCGGATCTATAGGATATCCTGAATGATAGGGCCTTTTCTGAGGGATCGACTTTCTCTCCCTCATAAAAATCAAAAATCCGGACAGACTCCAACAGCTCGCCCCCCTCTTTCCTGATGATCTCAATAATTTTTGCACTCTCTATCCGTCTTTCTACGAGAATGGAGATATCCCTGAAGACAGCGGGAAATTTTGGAAAGGGACAAAATTCTCTCACCACGGAAAGGAGTGTCAAGAGGGCTTCCACATCGAGTTCAAAAAGATATGCCCTATCTATTTTCAGGTCATAGGCCTCAACCACACTTGAAGCAACCCTCCCCACCTGTCCGATGAGCCTGTCCGAACAGTATATCCCTGATGAACCCTCCGGGTCAAGTCCCGGAAACCCATTCTTCCTCTGAAAACGGACACCCTCAAGACCTAAGGACTTCAAAAGGGCCTCCGCCGCACCCTTTATGTCATAGAAATCGAAATGCCTCTCATCCTCGTACCATGATTTTTCCTGACACAAACCAGTCATTATTGCGGCCAAACAGATCTTTTCAATGGGCTGTTGATCTCCCTCTTTCCGGAAAAACGTTTTACCCCACTCGAAAAACCTCAGATCCCTCCCCTCATGAAGTATGTTAGTTTTGACCGTGGTCATAAGTCCTGGGACCAGAGAGGTTCGGAGCACAGACTGATCAACCGTAAGGGGATTCATGAGGCTGGTAAATAACCTCAAATCGCTATCTTCCTCAGCACCAAGCATATCAGCAGAATCAGGAGAGATAAAACTATAGGTAATGATTTCAGTAAAACCCAAAGCTCTCATTATTGATCTTATCCGATCCCGGATCAGGATTTCCTGAGCGTCCCCTTCTTCTGAAGGTCTGATACTCGGATAGGTAAGAGGTATCTTGTCGAACCCATAAAGCCTTGCCACTTCTTCAATCAGATCTACTTCCCGTTTAATATCCACCCTGAATGATGGAGGTTTGACCTCCAATGTATTTCCATTTACATCATGGACCTCCATCTCAAGGGCCTCAAAATACCCCTTCATGACACCCATTGAAATGGAGGTTCCCAAAATTCGATTCGTCTTGTCTTTCCGGAAATGGATTACAGGAGGGGTAAAGACTTTAGGATAATTATCTATGATACCCTTGGCAATCTTTCCTCCTGCCAAACGGCACATGAGAGAAACGGCCCGTTTGAGGGCAGAGGTAGCCCCCCCAATATCAGCACCTCTTTCAAAACGATAGGAGGCCTCTGTGGAAATGCCCAAATGCTTTGAGCCCCTCCGAATGGTCACCGGATCAAAAAAAGCGCTCTCCACCAAAACATTCCTGGTTCCGGCAAAGATCTCCGAATTAAGTCCACCCATGATCCCGGCTAAGGCCACGGCCCGCTCTCCATCACAGATCATAAGGTTTTCGTGATTAAGTCTCCTCGCCTCTCCGTCTAAAGTAGTAAAGGTCTCCCCTTCAACCGCCCGCCTGACCACAATCCTGTTCTCCCTCAGACGATCATAATCAAAGGCATGCAGGGGCTGGCCCATCTCTAACATCACATAATTGCTCACATCAACCAGGTTGCTGATGCTCCTGATCCCAGACTGATAAAGCCGGTATCTCATCCAGAAGGGAGACGTGCCCAATTCAACATCCTGGATAATACCTGCTGCGTAACGGGGACAACCATCAGGTTCTATAATCGTAATCTTTGTGAGATCCTCAATTGCCGGCCCGCTCTCCTCCAACTCAATTTCCGGTTTCCTGAGTCTTCTTCCTGTTACAGCCGCAATTTCCCTTGCTATCCCCAGTACATTGGCGCAATCAGGGCGGTTTGGCGTGATACTCAGGTCAAAGACCCAGTCAGGAAATGGCAGGACTGACAGCAGCGAGGCACCCGGAGTCAGGTCCGGGGCGAGAATCATTATGCCGGTATGATCATCCGTGAGACCCATCTCATCCTCGGCTAAGAGCATCCCTCTTGAGACCTCTCCCCTGATCCGGCTTTCTTTCATCCGGGTGCCGTTCGGAAGCTTTCCACCGGCCAAGACTAATGGAGCTAAGGCGCCCTCTGCAACATTGGGAGCCCCACAGACTACTTCTACCCTCCCCTGTCCGGTATCCACGCTGCAGATAGTGAGACGGTCAGCATTGGGATGAGGCGCAACTTTCAGAATCTTGGCTACGATAACATCATCAAGACCTTGACCAACAGCCTCAAGACCTTCCACCTCTAAACCTGTCATGGTCAAGAGATGGCCAAGCTCATCAGGCGGCATCCCAACGTCTACATATTCTTTTATCCAGTTCAGACTTGCCTTCATATGGCCCTGCACAATTGAGGGATTACGAATTCCTCAACCCCTCGACTAACTTCCTGAATTCATTCAAAACTGCATCAAAAACCGCATATCGTTCTTGAAAAACAACTGGATATCATCTATTCCGTGCTTTAGCATGGCAATCCTCTCAATACCCATACCAAAGGCAAAACCGGAGTAGATGTCAGCGTCATAATCAACAAACCGGTACACTTCTGGATCAACCATGCCGGAACCCAATATCTCCAACCATCCAGTATTGGAGCAGGTCCTACACCCTTTCCCTCCACATAATACACAGAGGATATCCACCTCAGCGCTCGGTTCTGTAAAAGGGAAAAAGCTGGGTCTGAAACGAAGCCGGGTATCACTGCCAAACATCTGGCGAACAAAGCTCGTGAGAGTCCCCTTCAAATCACCGAAACTGACGTCTTTGTCCACCAAAAGCCCCTCCACCTGGTGAAACATAGGGGTGTGTGAAACGTCTGAATCACGTCTGTAGACTTTTCCGGGCGCAATAACACTCACAGGAGGTTGCCGGGTTTCCATAACACGGACCTGCATGGGAGAAGTGTGGGTTCTTAAGACAACATTATCAGATATGTAAAAGGTATCCTGCATATCCCTGGCGGGATGATCTTTAGGGATGTTGAGGGCTTCGAAATTATAATAGTCTAATTCTACATTGGGTCCCTTAACCACCCTGAATCCCATCCTCGAAAAAATATCGCAGACCTCTTTTATTACCAATGTGATGGGATGCAGGTGTCCAAAGACAGGCTCTCTACCAGGCAGTGTAACGTCAATGGATCCATCGCGACCCACCTTCCCGGAGAGTAGAGACTCCTTCGCCTCCTTGAAGCGCTTGGACAGATTTGTCTTTACAAGGTTGGCAAATTTTCCAATCTTGGGACGTTCATCAGGCGGCAATCCTCCCACACTCTTCATTATCGAGGTAAGCTGACCCTTTTTGCCGAGATACTTGATTCTGAATTTTTCGAGTTCAGACGGATCATCGACCACCCCGATTTCCTCTAAAGCACGTTCTTCCAGTTCAAGGAGTTGTTCTTTCATCAGCTTATCTATTGGGAAATATGAAGCGGGTTACTGTACCACACTCACTAATCGGGAAAAAGCCGCCGGATCATTTACAGCCATATCAGCAAGCACCTTTCGGTCTAAGAGGATACCCGCCTTTTGGAGACCTCCAATGAGACGACTGTACGATAGCCCATTTTCCCTTGCAGCGGCATTGATTCTTACAATCCAGAGGCTGCGGAAATCCCGCTTCCGTGTCCTCCGGTCGCGGTAGGCATACATTCCGGCCCTGCTGACAGCCGAATCAGCAGTCCTGAGCTGTTTGCTGTGCCCTCCCCTGTAACCTTTCGCGGCCTTTAATATCTTTTTTCTTCTTCTTCTGGCCTTAAAGCCTCTCTTTACTCTTGGCATTGTTAAACCCTCTTTGGTGTATACTATTTAAAAAAATATTTTGGGTTAGCTATTCCGCAGCTCTAAACCGTCTGCGGAGGTGTTATCTAATTGATCCTGGATTCCGGATCCTTGATCCTGGATAAAAAAAGGGGGATTCCTTATGGATATCCAATATCCAGAAACAAATATCCAGCATCCAATTTCCAAATGGATCGCTCAGCGGTAGGGAATCAGCTTGGCCACCTGTTTCAAGTTGGTAGAATCCACCAACGTCGATTTTCTAAGATTCCGCTTCCTCTTTGTACTCTTTTTGGTTAGGATATGACTTGAAAAGGCCTTATTCCTCACAATCTTGCCCGAACCCGTGGTCTTAAACCTCTTGGCCGCGCCACGGTTTGTTTTGATCTTTGGCATTTCTTACCTCCATACACGGCAATGACCTCAATAACGACACAAACTCCCTCTTCCCTATCTCTCAAGATTTGGAATTCATGAACCACATCAGGATCATTCCCGGAATTTATTATTTTGGGATAATGACCATTGTCATCCTATTTCTTGCCTCCCTGGTAGGAGGCTGTTCCACTGTTCCATCCTCTGATATCTCTTCGGCTACCCGCTTCAGGAGGTCTACACCAGCATTCATATAGGCCATTTCTCTCCCCCTGAAAAAGACCGTTATCTTAACCCGATGTTTCTTATCAAGAAACTTTTTGAGGTTCCTGATCTTGAAGCCCAGGTCGTGATCCTCGGTGTGGGGCCGGAGTTTAATCTCCTTCATCTGACCGCCACGACTTTTCTTTCGAGCCTCTTGCACCTTCTTGGCTGCCTGGTATCGGAATTTCCCATAGTCCATAACCCGACAAACCGGGGGATCTGAATTGGGCGCAACCTCTACAAGGTCAAGCCCGCCATCTTTAGCCACTTGTATGGCATCACGAATCGATAAGATACCTAATTGCTCTCCTTCAGCAGAGATCAATCTCACCGAACTCGAACGGATCCGTTCGTTTATCCTGACGTCATCAGTTTTCTTTCTTATGGTCATTACCTCCTTTGTTTAGATTCTTCAACAATCAGGTCAATAAACTCCTCCGCACTCATAAGCGAAAGATTTTGACCACTCCTCTGCCTCGGGGTTATCCCGTTATTATCGCATTCTTTATCCCCAATAATCAACATATAAGGAATCTTCTTTATTTGCGCCTCTCTAACCTTAAGACCTAATTTCTCATTCCTGAAATCGGCTTCAACTCTGATATCCGCACTTTTCAAGGCCTTCAACATCTTCTCCCCATGGGAGATATTCCTGTCAGTTACTGTAAGTATGGTAGCTTGCACAGGTGAAATCCATGTGGGAAATGCGCCTGCATAGTGTTCTATCAGGACCCCGATAAACCTCTCAATGGCCCCTAAAATCACCCGATGGATCATTACGGGCCGGTGTTTTTCGCCGTCTTTGCCAATATAATGGAGATCGAACTTCTCAGGAAGCGTAAAATCACACTGTATGGTGGCACACTGCCACTTCCTTTCCAATGCATCTTCGAGTTTGACATCAATCTTAGGACCGTAAAAGGCCCCGTCTCCCTCATTGATATCATACTGCAGATGATCCTCATCCATGGCCTCGATCAGGGCCTTTGTAGCCAGATCCCAGTCTTCATCTGTTCCGATCGATTTTTTAGGGCGGGTGCTGATCTCAAGGTCATACTTGAAATTGAAAATGCCCATCATCTCCTTTACAAATGCAAGGACTCCTTTTATCTCGCTGTTGAGCTGCTCCGGTGTGCAGATAATATGGGCATCATCCTGGGTAAACTCTCGCACCCTGAAAAGGCCGTTCAAGACACCTGAACGTTCATGCCGGTGAACCGTGCCTAATTCAAAATAACGCTTTGGCAAGTCCCGGTAACTTCTCAACTTAGAGCCATAAATAAGCATATGAGAAAGACAGTTCATCGGCTTGATGCCGTAGGACTGCTCATCAATCTCTGTAAAATACATATTCTCCCGGTAATTCTCGAAGTGGCCCGATTTTTTCCACAACTCAGTCTTCAAGATCTGAGGGCCCCTCGCCAATTCATAGCCCCTTTTCAAATGCTCGCTTGTCTCAAACTCTTCCAAGATATGCCTCAGCATGGCGCCCTTAGGGTGCCAGACGATCATCCCGGCCCCAATCTCTTCATAGGTGTTGAAAAGACCGAGCTGAGGCCCTAATTTGGTGTGGTTTCTTTTTTTGGCCTCTTCGAGTCTGTGCAGGTGCTTTTTCAGGCTCTTCTTATCGGCAAAGGCCACACCGTAGATCCGGCTCAGCATAGGGCGCTTTTCATCACCCCTCCAATAAGCGCCTGCCACCTTGGTCAGATGAAAGGCCTTAATTATCCCCGTGTAAGGGATATGCGGCCCCCGGCACAGATCCGTGAAGCTGCCCTGGGTATAGACAGAAACGCTATCAGCACCCAAGTCATTGATTAATTCGACTTTGTAATCTTCGCCCCGGCCCATGAAAAAATCGACCGCTTCCCGGCTGCTTATCTCTTTTCTAACAAATGGAAGATTGTCCTTGATGATCTCCTTCATCTTCTCTTCAATTCCGGGGAGATCATCCTCCTTGAACGGACGATCATAATCAAAATCGTAATAAAACCCATTCTCAATGGACGGACCTATGGTGACCTTTACACCCGGGAAAAGTTCCTTAACAGCCATTGCCATCACATGAGATGTGCTGTGCCGGAGTATTTCGAGGCCTTCCTCGGAAGCTAAATAGACAGGCTCCAATTCGACTTCGGTTTCTAATTCTGTTGATAAATCCTGAAGTTCCCCGTTAACCTTTACGCCCACTACCCTGTCTAACCCTCCAACCTTCAGGTATTCTAAAGCATCCCGGGCGGTTAAGGATTCTGCCTCAGTCTGCTCGCCGGATTTATCTTTCAAACGAATGGAAAAAGTTTTCATCTCAGCTGTCCACCAAAGAAAATAAGGCATCCGAAGTAAAGGACCACTTCTCAAGATGCCTCATAAAATCAACACTTAAACTATCAACGCATGTGAATATATTGTGTTAAAGAAACAGATCTCGAGGTTATCTTTCTAAATATTCATTATCACTCCACCGGGGGGGTAAGGTCATGCTGTTCATCCTAAAAATCCCCGATGGGACCACGTTTTGATGATCGGGCATATATCAGGAATCGTCCTCTCCAGCCCCCGCACGGTGATTCCAAGCGACCAAATCTGAAAAACATGATTTATATAAACAATAACATGATGAAATGCAAGCAAAAAGTGAACATGCCACCTATTCCATCGCTCTTAACCTGCGAGGAAGCGGGGATTTTCGGAAATTCAATAGATAAAGGCGAAAAACAGGAGAATACCCGTTGTCAATCAAAAAACCCTGTCATTAAGCACACTGAAATCCTCTCGTACGGCCTTGACAAAATCAGGTTGGATATCTGACGATACTATACACTCCCTTTCGCCTCCTTCAGCAACCACCCTCCCTAATGGATCAACTATCATGCTGTGACCTGCGAATGGTTTCCCCGCGCTGGAGCCTGCACAGTTACAGGAAAAAACATAGGCCAGATTCTCGTGGGCCCTTGCCCGGTTAAACAGGATCCATGCATCTAATCGCGATTTAGGCCATGCAGACGGAATCATAAAAAAAACTGCACCCTTATCAACCATCTTACGATAAAGTTCGGGGAAACGAAGATCGTAGCATGTTGTTATCCCACCCTTGCCCCAGGGCGTATCCATGACGACCGCTTCTTTTCCGGGACTCAGAAGTTTTCTCTCTTCGGATTGATAGCCAAAAAGATGCACCTTACGGTATTCGGCAATAATCCGTCCACGAGGGTCCAAGAAAAGGGCGGCATTAAACAGCTCTTCCCCCTGTCTCAAGACAATACTTCCCATCAGAAGATGCGTCTTTAATTCTGCCGCCTTTTCCTGCAATGCCACAACAGTTGGGCCATCTGCAGGCTCGCTGTCACTTCGGTAGCGATCAAATGAAAAATACCCGCAGGGCCACAATTCGGGAAGCAATATCAAATCGCTTTCAGGTGCCTTGGTAAGAAGTCTCAGGACAGACTCGAGATTCTCTTCTTTGGACCTCTCTTTGATCTCAATCTGGATACTTGTTACACGCATATTCCTCTTACCTCCGTGATATATTCATTCTGGATCCTGGATGCTGGATCCTGGATGCTGGTCGAAAATCCCGTTTGAGCGGGGATACTCGTTTTTCTGACTTCTGACTCCCGATCCGCACAATTATACGTTTCTTTTGTCAACTATTGGAGAAAATAGACCCCGTAAGGCGCAACGTTTCCCTCAAATAGGGTTTTGCTGATAAGATCCGTCATCCCTTTGTATTGGGGGAGTTTTATCCAATCGTCACTCACGTTTACCACAGCAAACAGGTTTTCCTCATTGCATATCCTCTCAATGACAAACAGTCTCTTGTCCGATTGAAGCACGTCTCTCTCCACGGAATGGTGAAACGCCTGAATCCCTTTTCTCACCTCCAAAAGATGAAGGCATTCCGCTAACACCTTATGTCTCAAAGAATCAGGATCGGAAAGATCCTTAGAAACTTCCTCGGCTGAAAGTTTTTCACGATTGATCATACGATTTATAGCGGTCTTTTTCACACCCTCCAAATAATTCCTGGACCCTAAAAGACAATGAATATAGATGCCGGGGACCCCCTTATCCACCAGCATAATCGCATTGGCAGCCATGAAACGCCTGATATCGATCTCCTGATCCGGGTTTGAAGGATCGTTGATCGCGTCATAGTAGGTTATGTTCAATTCATAAGGCACTTCGCCCTGCTGGGTTGCCTTGTATGATATCAACCCTCCATGCCCGGTTGTTGTTTCAAGCAATCCCTCAAAACAGGGGGGTGGAAGGATCTTCTTTGCGCCCAACAATCCTATGCCATCATGGGATGCGAGGAAGTTGAAAAAAAGGAGATCCTGCCGGATTCGCTTTGTCTCTTCCTGAAGAATTGAGGTATCCTGCCTGACAAAACCGTCTATCACAAGCGGGGGCAAGGAGAAATGGTAGGCCATATTGGCCTCATGTCTTGCTTCGAGATATGACACGTTATCTCTATAGGGAAAGTTTACCTCTGTAACAATGATCGTATAGGGAGCAATGTATTCTGCCACTATCCTGAGGAGTTTGACCATCTCGTGTGTCTGGTGAAGATTCACACAACTGGTCTCGGGTTCTTTCCAAACATACCCGATTGCATCTAAACGGATAATCTCAATACCCTGTGAAAGGTAAAACATAAAGACATCGAGAATCTCTAAAGTAACTTTCGGATTGTGAAAGTTCAGATCCACCTGGTCTTCACTAAACGTTGTCCACACATATTTCTTACCCATGGTGGTATCAAACCCGGTCAGCAAGGGTTGCACACGGGGTCTAAATACCCCTGGCATGTCAACAGGAGTGTCATAGCTCAAGAAATAATCACGATATCGTTCCTCCCCCCGCAAGAATCCCTGAAACCACTCCGATCGGCTTGAAACATGGTTCATAACGAGATCGGCCATTAAACGGTAGTCTTTTCCAATATCCCGGATATCCTCCCAGGAGCCGAATTCCGGGTCAACATCCCTGTAATCAATAACGGAAAATCCCCCATCTGAACTGCTCGGGAAAAAAGGGAGTATATGCACGCAGCTAACAGTAGATTTTAAGTGGTTGGTCAAAAATCTGTGAAGTGTACAGAGTGGTTTTTCCCCCTTTCTTTGGATAGAGTCGGCATAGGTAATCAGAATCGCATCGTCCTCGCTGAGCACGATCTTATCATCATATTTCTTTCTTTTCGCAAGAATTGTCTCGTTGTTTTCATACTTGGACAGGATGCTCTTCAGATCACCAAGAATCTTGTTAACATCCTCTCCCGGATAGAGTATTTTTAGAACTTTTTTCATTTGATTCAAAAGCTTGATCGGACTCATCAGGAAAAACTCCATAAGAAGGCAGAGTAAGGGTTCGGACTTGCGCAACAATATGTGGAATAAGAATAATTAATGCAGAGGGCCAAGACAAGGGTTTTTTGGTATTGTCCGAACCGA
>CAZFSF010000054.1:0-16600 GCA_964522045.1 uncultured Desulfobacteraceae bacterium | reverse complement strand
ACCAACCTAAGACCATTGATGACATCATTCACCAGACCATTGGAAAGATCTTTGATTATCTGCAGATTGAGCATAACCTTTTTAAGCGCTGGGGCGAGTCAGTGTCTGAACGAAAACTGTCTTTTTTGCCCATATCTGCGTCAGACTCAAATTCTAATCCTCGAAATACTCAATGTATTCCTGTGGTTAATCCCGCCGATAGCGGGACGTCTTCCTTGATCTGAACAAAAAATCCTAGTTTTCGTTCAGACACTGACTATTAATCAAAAATAGCCTGCACAAAATCCGTGGCGTTAAAGGGCGTGAGGTCGTCTATCTTTTCCCCTATGCCGATAAATTTGATCGGTATGCCAAGTTCCCTGGAAATGCCCACCACAATGCCGCCCTTTGCAGTTCCGTCCAACTTGGTCAGGATAATGCTGCTTACCCCAAACCTCTCATTAAATGTTTTGGCCTGTGCAATCGCATTTTGACCCGTAGTGGAGTCCAAAATCAGCCAGACCTCGTGGGGGGCCCCAGGAAGCTTACTGCCGACCACGCGATGGATCTTTTGCAGTTCCTCCATGAGATTGATCTTTGTATGAAGCCTGCCGGCAGTATCGATAAGGACTACGTCAATTTTTCTGGCAATGGCAGCAGTCAGGGCGTCAAAGGCAACGGCCGAAGGATCTGCCCCCGTATCCTGTTTTATGACGGTTGCACCTACCCTTTCGCCCCAGATAGTCAGCTGTTCCACCGCAGCGGCCCGGAAGGTGTCGGCTGCAGCCAACAGGACCTCTTTTCCCTCTGATCTGAAACGATTGGCGGCCTTTCCTATGGTGGTGGTCTTCCCAACACCGTTCACGCCGATAACCATTATGACCAAGGGTTCTCCCGGGCCGGGTGAGGGGTGCTCTACCTCCCCAACGTCCAAGAACGACAGCATATGTTTTTTCAGGGAGGCCTTTAGTTTTTCAGGATCTTTAAGCTCCTTTCTAACGACCTTTTCCTGAACAGAATCAATCAGTTCCTGGGTTGTAGCTACACCGATATCCGAGGTGAAAAGGATCTCCTCCAAATCATCCAACAGTTCCTCGGTGATCTCCTTCTTACCCAAAAAAAGGCGGTCTAATCTTCCTGTCAGAGAAGACCTTGTCTTTGAAAGCCCCTGGCGGAGCCTCCGAAAAAGGCCTTTTTCCTGATTTGAGGCATTGGTGTCAGGGGTAGTCAAAACCAACGGCCTATTTCCCTATACTGATTGCTTCAGACGTCCGGCCTGAGCCACCATTTATGTTCACAGATACAAGCTTGGACACCCCGCGCTCTTGCATTGTAATCCCGTAAAGACGGTCTGTGACTTCCATGGTCTTCCGGCTATGTGTTACCATAATTATCTGAGATGCTTGCCTTATCTCTTGCAGAAGGGTATTAAACCGGTCGATATTGGCCTCATCTAAGGGGGCATCCACCTCATCAAGGAGACAGAACGGACTCGGCTTGATCAGATAGATGGCAAAAATCAGGGCCATGGCAACCAGGGCTTTCTCTCCGCCTGAGAGGAGTCCCATATGGCTCAGCCTCTTTCCGGGGGGCTGTACTTCAACCAAGACCCCGCTTTCCAAGGGCCTTGTCTCGTCGGTCAATCTCAACCCGGCGGTCCCCCCGTTGAACAGGATAGGGAAGACCTGTTTCAGTTTTTCATCCACATCCTGGAATGTTTTTTTGAATTTTTCGAGAGAAGTCCTGTTTATCTTTTTGATGGCGGTAAGCAACGATTCGATGGAATTGAGCAGGTCCTCACGTTGGCCTACAATGAATTCGTGACGCTCCTTCAGCGCCTCAAGTTCTTTTATGGCTGCCAGATTTACCTCTCCTAATCGGCTCCTCAACTCCTTCCGTTGCTCAACCTTTTCCTCGGCCTCTCTCTTGGAGAAGTTATCCTGTAAGTCATCTCTGTAAATTTCAGGGAGATCCAAGTTGAGCTTGTCCCTGACCACTTCAATTAAATTATTCATCTTGAACCGGATTTCAGAGTGCTCCATCTTAGCGGCGTTAATTCGCTCCTTGAGGTCATCAATCTCCTTTTTCAGCTCTTCTTCCTTCCTTTCTTCCCCCCTGATCTGGGCCTGAAATTCCCGGCGCTCTGATTCTGCTCGGTTCATATCATTTTCGGCCTTTTGTAACCTGTCATAGAGGTCTTTCAACTCTTCCTCAAGGATTCCCTTTCTTCTCTCACAATCGTCCCGTCTCGCCTGCCCCGAAGAGATATCCTCTTCGATACTCTCTAAGCGTTTGTGGGAATCATCAACGTAACTGTCCAATATCTCCATCTCGCGAGCCGCGCTCCGTTGCCCTTCCTCTGAAATCCGGTAATCCGCCTTGAGTCTTGCTACTTCTTCACGGTACTGTTCAAATTCCCCTTCAGCCTCTTTAAGCTCACGCTCCTTTTTCTGGAAATATTCCTCTTCCTTTCTTCGCTTTGTCTTACGCTCATTGAGTTCCTCTTCGAGCTTCAAGAGTTCCTTTTCATGTTTGTTCCGCTCTATCCCTTTTCTTTCAAGATCATCTGATATCTTCCGGGACATTTTTTCCAATTGATCCAATTCCTGGCTAAGGCGAAACAGCACCTTGTCAAGCTCGTTTATTTCGTCCTGGCAGGTCCATCTATCCTCAGTGAGGCCTTCAAGTGATTCCTTTTTTTCCTCAATCCGGGCAATGATTTCTTCGAGTTTGGACTGCAACCCTTCAACCCTTGCCTTCTGAGTTGCAGAAGCCTTTTTCAGCTCGGCTATCTCTCTCTTTCTCACAAGAAGCCCGCGGGACCCGTGCGAGGACCTTCCACCACTTATCACACCCATCTGATCAACAATGTCTCCGTCGACGGTTACAAAGCAGCGCCCCTTTCCATTCTTGCCGGGCAGCTCCTGTACTTTTTCCCAGTTGGAAAGGGCCTTGTTTAGATCTTCCACAATCACCGTGTCGCTGAGCAGGGTATTTATCAGGCTCAGATATTTCGGAGATGTGGACACATAATCGAGCAGCATTGGAGAACCCGGATCTCTACCCATGTCCCCTCTATCACCCTTCAAAGCATCGACCGGGGCAAAGCTGCCGATCCCTTTAGCCATTTTCTTTAAATATTCAACGGCCTTTCTGCCATCTTCCTGTGATTCAACAAGCACATACTGCAGTCTGTCGGCCAGGATCGCTTCAACGGCCCGTTCATATTTCGGGTCCACCTGGATAACATCTGCCAGGATGCCTAAGATCCGACCCTCTTTGCGGGGACCAAAGTCCTTTGCCTTCATTATGGTCCTGACCCCCGTCTTATATCCTTCAAAATTATCTGTCAGGGTCTCCAAGCTCGCCAATCGGGACTGGCACCTGTTCAGATCCGCTTCCGCCGACTTAAGCTCGGATTCAACACGCTCTTTCATTGTCTCCAATTCTTTTGAGAACGCGTTTCCCTCTTCAATGGCAGACTGAATCTCGCCCAGCCTCTCCGCAGTCGCTTCACGGACTCTGTTCTTTCTTTCGGAGGCCTTGATAACGTCTTGAGACCTGGCGCTTAGCTCTTTCAGCTCCTTCTCAAGCCTGGAACGGCTGTCTGAAATCTGGCCGAGCAACCGGTTGACATACCCGGATTCATTATTCAGCCCAACCTCCCTCTTTTCGCCTGCGTTCAGATCAGCCCTGGCCTCTTCATAACCTTCCCTTATCTCCTCTAACACCCCTTTTCTAACCCTCAATCTTTCATCTCTGAGGGAAATCTCGTTCTCAAGCTCAACTGATTTTTCCTTTATCCGGTCCTTTTCTTTGATTAGGTTCTCCCTCTTCTCCCTGAGCTCTGCGAGCCGAACCCGTATCTCTTCCTGCTCACCTGTAAGCCTGACCTTCATCTCTCCTATCATTCTCATTTTCCCTGATAGGGATTCGATTTCCCCCTCCTTCTTGTGGACCCGGTCCCTGAGATGGAGGAAGCTTTCTCTGTGGTCTGACAGGTCAGCATCCTTTTCTTCTAATTCCAGATTCATACCCTCTATGCGGGCATGAAGTTGGGAGATCAGTGTCGATCTTGAAATCTCTTCGCGCTCCAGACCTTCTGTGGAGATCTCTCTTTTTCCCGATTCCTCCTTGAGCTGATGAAAGGTATTACAATAAAGTATACGCTCCAGACCCCGAATCTCCTCACTTACGGTCTTAAAGCGTCTGGCCTTGGCCGCTTGTCTCTTGAGGGACCTCATCTGGGTCTGAATTTCTCCTAAGATATCTTCTACTCTCTTGAGATTGCCCTCGGTAAGCTCAATTTTTCTTCGTGATATCTCCACCTTTTTTCTGTACTTGGTAATTCCCGCAGCTTCTTCCAACATAACGCGGGTCTCTTCGGGCCGCTGGTCTATTATGGTGCCAATCTGGCCCTGTCCGATAATGGAATAGGCCCTGTTGCCCAGGCCCGTATCCATGAATATCTCCTGAATATCCTTTAGTCTGCAGGAGACATTGTTGATGAGGTATTCGCTTTCGCCGGACCGGTAAAGGCGTCTGGTTACTGACATCTCATGATCTTGTGCGAATGCGGCAGGAAAAGACCCATCTCCATTTTCAAACATGAGGGAGACTTCCGCCATTCCAAGGGGTTTATGGGTTCCGGCGCCGCTGAATATGACATCTTCCATCTTGCGGCCCCTCAGCTGTTTGGGGCTCTGCTCGCCCATACACCATCTTATGGCGTCAACAACATTACTTTTGCCGCAACCGTTCGGCCCCACAACACCACTTATCCCATTTGAGAATGTGATATCGAGTTTTTCCATAAAGGACTTGAAGCCGAGAATGGAAACTTTCTTGATTTTCATGATGTCCTCCTATGCGCCAACCCTCTCTATGTTTGAAATCCCTACTAAGAGACAAAACTAAAGGTCAGCCGAACAAAAGTATTTTATCAGGTTACCACGGGTTTGTAAAGAAAAAAATACAACATAATGTGCAATAAAAATATTGAACACCAATATATGGGGCGATGTATGCGTTAGATGAAATGATATTGACAATATTATGATTAAGTTCCTATTATTTGGAAATTGGAAATTAGAAATTAGAATAAACCGAAAGGTTTGTCCTTTTACCTCGAATTTCCAATTTCGAATTTCCAATATCTCTGGCTAATATTTAGGCACTTCTAATGTATACCATTCCCTTTGGAAAAGATCATCTAAGCTTTAACTTACCCTTCGGGATGACCGGCGCCGTAGCTGTATCCCGACATGCAAGCCCTGTAAAAGACCTAAAAGGGGCCATCACACAGGCCCTTGCTGAGCCGATTAACTCGACTCCCTTAAGTGGGCTTGCAAAACCCCGGGACAGGGTGTGCATTGTCTTTACCGACATTACCCGGGCTGGCCCGGACCATCTGCTGGTCCCGGCCATGCTCAAAGAACTGAAATCTGCCGGAATTCCGGACGATCAAATCACCCTCCTCTGCGGTGTCGGCCTCCATCGACCCAGCACGTACGAAGAAAAGGTGATCAAGTTAGGGAGGGAAGTTGTAGATCGCTATAAGATTGTGGATCATAGTGCCCTGGACCCAAATGCCCTGAAGGATTTAGGCAAAACAGAGAGCGGTATACCCCTGACCGTTAACCGGTTGGCCTATGAGGCCGATCTCCTGATCGCCACCGGCATTGTGGAGCCCCACCAGTTTGCGGGCTATTCTGGCGGGCGTAAAACCGTGGCCATCGGCGCGGCTGGCGAGGCCATGATCGCCTACACCCATGGCCCCAAGATCATGGATCATCCGGGAACACGGCTGGGAAAGATCGAGGGGAACCTCTTCCACGAAGGGGTGTCTGAGGCGGCCCGGCGTGCCGGTCTCAAATTTATCCTGAATGTGGTCCAGGATGAACAAAAGAGGCCGGTAGCCGTGTTTGCAGGTGAACCGGATGCAACTTTCCAAAAGTTGGTAGGCGAGGCCCGCAGACTTTATGAGGTTCCGATCAACCGGCAGTATGACGTGGCAGTTGCCGGTGTGGGGCACCCCAAGGATGTAAATATCTACCAGGCGTGCCGGGGCGCCAGCTATCTCTTTTTTGCCCCTGTCCCAGTGATAAAAGAAGATGGGGTGATCATTGTGCCTGCACCGACACCTGAAGGCGCCGGGGAGGGGGTAGGGGAGCAGAGGTTTTTCGAGAAGATGCGGGATGCCACAGATATGTCTTCCCTGTTGAAAGAGTTGCGAGATGCCGGTTACCCGCCGGGGGTCCAGCGCGCCTTTATTATGGCCAAGGTCCTGGAAAAGGCTAACGTTATCATCGTGGGTTCTAAGACCCCTGATATCGTTCGCCAGGTCCATATGATCCCGGCGGCCGATATGGAGCAAGCTTTCCGTATTGCTGCTCAGAAAATTGGCAGGCAAGATCTGGACGTCCTCATTGTCCCTCACGCCCTGCTCACACTCCCCATTGTTTCGTAGGGCAGCGACCGTCAAAATGAAAATCGAAAATCGAACATTGAACGTCCAGGTAAGCGAAGACTCCGACATCGAATTAAAAACCACTAACTTTAGGCAATTTAGGCACTTTAGTCACTTACCTTTTGGAGGAATATTATGGATCTTTTGGAGGGAATCGAAGAAAGAAGGAGTACCCGGGCCTTTCTTGAAAGGCCGGTTGAGAGAGAGAAAATAGAAACTCTCATCAATTATGCTACACAGGCACCATCGGCAATTAATCTCCAGCCATGGGAGCTGATCGTTGTATCCGGAGAAGAGAAAAAAAGGCTTAGCAGGCTCTTGGTAAAGCGTATGAAGGAGCGAAACATATCATGCGGACCAGGGGCTAAAAGCCCTCTTCCAGAGTATTTTGTAGAGCGGCAAAGGGGACTTTTAGATACAATCCTGCCCAATTTGCCTGAGCAGACCCCTTTTCAGGATTTCATTAATGAGGGGAGCTGCAATTTTTACGGCGCTCCTACCGCAATCATCATCACTCTCGACCAGGTATTCTCTAAGGCCAGGTTTACCGACATAGGCGTTCTGGTAGGCTACCTCGTATTAGCCGCCCATGCCCTCGAACTGGGGACCTGCCCCATAGGCCTGATTACGGCATTTGATGACGACATTAAAGAGGCATTGAGTATCCGGGATGAAAAACAGGTGATAATCGGAGTGGCAGTAGGTTACGGAGATCCTCAGTCTCCCATAAACCGGTCGAGGTCTGAGAGGGTCCCCATGGGCGATGTGGTCAAATGGCGGGAATGATAGAATTGAAGGCTGTAGGCTGAAGGGTTGTGAACTATGATCCATGGTTTACCCACAGAGAATTGCAGGTTAGGCGTGGTCTTTTCCTCCGGCTTTTTCGGGTTCTTTGCACATGCCGGATTTTTGGCAGCGATCAGGGAGACTGAAATTGCACCGTCGGCCTATGCCGGTGCCAGCTCCGGGGCCATTGTGGCGGCAATGGCCGCATCCGGGATGAATGATGGCGACATAAGGGAGATGCTGTTCGGCCTGAAAAAGGCCGACTTCTGGGACCCTGATCCCTGGGGCAGTGTATTGTTAAATGCGCTCCGGCTCTTCAGGGGTTATACCGGATACCTCAAGGGAGATGGGTTTGTCCGTTTATTAAGAAAGCTTCCGGTGAAACGCTTCGAGGAGTGTGAGAAACCCTTAGCCCTTTCAGCCACAAACCTTAGTCAAAAAAAACAGACTGTCTTTATTGACGGGGATCTAATCAAGGCGATTCAGGCCTCCGGCTCAGTGCCGGTTCTCTTTAAACCGGTGGAAATAAACGGATCACTGTACTTAGATGGCGGCATAACCGGAAAGGCTCCGGTCGAGGCATTGGCGAACCTATGTGAATTAGACAAGATTATTGTCCATTTTATTGCCTCCAATAACGTGGAAGAGGAAAGACATGGTTTTTTGAAAAAACGATTCAGTCCCTGGCATATGCAGCATTTAGCCATTAATATCGCCCGTCAGGAAGCGTATCAAAAGGAGCTGGAAATGGTGCGAAAGCGGGGGATTGAGGTCATTGAAATAAGAACCGAATCACCCGCCCTGAGTCCAAATAGCTTAGACAGAGGCCCGGAGGCATATAACGCAGCCAAGGCTTCCGCCTTGAAGCTTCTCAAGCCCTCCTGACCTCCCAATTAGAAGGAATCGCACCAGAGCTTGACGATCTGTTTCTCAAAAGGGTTTTGTTTCACCGATTTCAGGCCTGGCAGGATCTCTTCAATTTCTAAATTGCAGGGCAAACCATTATGTCTTGTGCCTGGGTGGATTTTCGCAACGGGGTCTTTTTATTGAAGATCCTTCTCAAATTTTGGTATGATGCAGAAAAATAGGGACATGTATTAACCACGACGGACCAAACGATGTGAAAGGAGGCTATACCATGTTACAAGATGTGCTTTTGACCGATGAGGAAAAGGGGATAAAAGAGGAAGTCAGGGAATTTGTTAAAAATGAGGTCCCTTCCGATCTGCTAAAACAGATGGATCGTGATGAAATAACCTATCCAAGGGAGTTTGTAGAGGCCTTGGGGAAGCGCAATCTCTTAGGCCTGCGGTTTTCAAGAGAGTATGGGGGCAGGGGGCTTGGCTGGACCGGAGAGATAGCGGCTTTAGAGGAGATAGGTGTTCTTGGCATGGCCTTGGGATGCGCCTTTTCCATGCCTTCCATTGTGGGGGAGGCCCTGCACACCTTTGGGTCTGAGGACTTGAAAGAGAGATTCCTGAGACCCATGCTTAAGGGCGAGCTTGTTTCGGCAGAGGCGCTGACCGAGCCGAGGGGCGGTTCCGATTTTTTCGGAGCCACCACAATGGCAAAACTTGAGGGAGATTATTTTACAGTAAAGGGCCAGAAGCGATTTGTGGTGGCTGCGAGCGGCGCTGATTTTTTTGTGGTGTACTGCAGGACCGACCCGGAAGGGAAACCCCACAAACGGATCAGTCTCATCCTTATCGAGGCGGATCGGGAAGGTGTGGAGGCAAAGCACCTCTACAACCTTTTGGGTACAAGGGGGGGAGGCACAGGCAGGCTTATTTTCAGAGATGTGAAGGTTCCCGTTTCCAATCTCATAGGGGAAATGAATCAGGGGGCGCAGATCTTTAACACCATGATGGTGCCTGAGCGGCTGACATCGGCGGGTGGAGCATTGGGCCTTGCACGTGCCGCCCTTGAGGTTGCAACGCGCTACAGCAACCGGCGATACGCGTTCGGCAGGAAGATCCGTGACTATCAGGCCATCAGTTTCAAGGTGGCGGATAATATTACCATGTTGGATGCGGCGCGGGCCATCACCCATGCGGCAGGAAGGGCCGCGGGCCTCCACCTTCCATCGGCGCGACGTCTGGTGAGTGAGGCGAAAAAGTTCGCCACTGATATGTGCTGGGAGGTCTGCAACCAGGCCATGCGAATCGTGGGCGGCATCGGTTATACAAACGTGTTTCCCATCGAAAAGATGGTGCGGGACGCGAGGCTCTCACAGATCTGGACCGGCACCAATGAAATCATGAGCCTCCTCATCCAGCACGAGTATTACAAAGAACTGCTCAACGACCCCAATCCCCCGCGCTTTAGTGAGGAGGACGCCGAGGAGGCCCACATGGAAGATGAAAAGGTCTACGATGATGACGAAATGTGGACTAAGGGATGGTGAAGGGTGTCCGGATGGTCTTGATCAAATAAGGGGTTGCATCTCTTCTTCGGGCGCCATCTTTTCCGCTGTTGCAGCAAGCCTTCTAAATAGTGGTACTCGACGTTTGAGGCGTGTGAAAAGGATCCTGGCTGCAATATAGAGGAGCACAAATGGAGCTGGGTAATATACGTCCCAATGGATAAAAGAGATATTGATGATCACCACTCCATCGAAATGCATTTTGAGCCAGGCAACGGCAAAGAAAGCAGGCCAAAGGGAGGCCATTCCCATCGCGATCTGAGCAAAGAAAACCTTCCCGAAGGCCTCATTCGCCAGTCGGTTAATGGCTTTGAACGCGCCTTTGTTTTTCGAAATAAGGGCATTGACCGACTGATTGTGCCGATGCGTCATATCCGTTGCCAGCTTTCTAATGTGGTGTCGATTGACCCAGTAAAGCGTCGCCAAGGTTATCTCGCCAAAAAGAGAGGAGAGAAGGGACAAGCAGAATGTTCCAATGAGCCAGGCGATAAGCGGGGGCAAGGGCAGAAGGTAAGGTGCGCAGAGCATGCTTTCCCCAACTTCAAGAAAAAGCTTTAAGGTCTCCATGACGTTTTGCCCAAATCTGAAGTTTACCGAGGATTTAGGGATGCCCCCGTTGCGTTATTATCCTACTTCGTTTAGAAGGGTTCTCAGTCCATCTCACGGCAGTCCGGTGGCGGCGTATATATCCGGGAAAAAGCCTTTTAGCGTGTAGCGCACGCCGACCAAGAAAGCGAGAACGATGAACAAAATACTTAGTGCTTTGTCGGAGAGGTATTTTTGAGTCCGCGGACCGATCATTGCACCAATGAAAATTCCAACAAGTTCAGCTCCGATGAAACTCCACTGTACGGGGATTTGTTTGGCGACCATATAGGTGAATATGGAGACAATCATCCCCACCAAAACCGCCAAACCACTCGTCCCGGCCACAAGGAACATCGGCAGGCCGGCTACGGCAGTCAGAAAGGGGACAAACAAAAAACCGCCTCCGACTCCCAAAAAGGACGCCAGAGCAGCAATGCACAAACCACCTACAATAGGGATCCAGCCTTTGAAGGCAAATTCAACGCCGTAGAAAGTAAAACGCACCTTTCCTCTGGCGATAACAAAACCCAAGATTACTCCGAACGCTACGACAATCAGGGCATACCATTGCATGCCTCTTATGAGATTACCCCAGAGCGCGCCTAAAAGGGTTACGAGAAGGGCGATTATCATGCCGGTGTAACTGCCCTCGATGACTTCGACTCCTTGTTGGGTGGCCTTGCCCTTAGCCTTTTCGAACTCGTTAGCCGCTTGTTTAGCCGCTTGTTTGCTGCGTTGTCCTCTGGGCGTAATCTTATAGGTAAGAAAAATACCCAAAAGGAGGACACAAAGTCCAAAATAACCCATGTACGCCTTAAAGCTGATCTGGCCTGCCGTCAAAACAGGAATAGAATAGCTTGCTGCCACACTACCGATGCCCAAACAAACGCCTAAAGGAAGAACCAACCTTCCCATTTTATAGTAATTCGTTGCACTTATCAGGGCAGCCAATCCTACAAGCCACTGATTTGAAACGCGTGTTGAATCGGTGAGGAGTTTGTTGATTGGCATTCCTTTACCAAAGCTTTTTGCATAGTCGCCCAAGCCAAAGATAGTAATGTGGCCTACGCCAGCCATTATGCCTCCAAATGCACCAACCGTAGAAAAAATCCAGCCCACCCAAATGGCCCACAAAAAACCCCATAAATAGATGGTTGATCCGCTCAATGGAGCTCCCAAGAGACCAAGATACCCGGGCGTGCTGCTTTTTGGATTCTTTAACTTGGAAAGGGCAGATTCAAGGCCTTTCTTCTCTTTTTCCAGCATTAGTTTTTCTTCATTCGGTAGGTCCGTTGCCCCAAGGGCCTTATCAATATCCGCGATTTTTTTTGGCGCCAGTTCGAGGCTCTCCTTGACCTTTTGTTTCACTACGTCTGAAGATGAAGAAGATGCTAACCCAGGGTTGTTTTCCTGGGCTGAAGATGTACTCGCGAGACCCATTGATAAGACAAAAAATAGAATAACAGGAAAAATTCGCAATTTAGTGCCCATAATCTCCCTCCAATTTTGATTTAATTATAACATCGGTAAAGAAAAGGCCAAACCAAAAAGTGTCCAGATATTTTAGACATAAACGAATTGAATAACAGCACTAATCAGATAGAAAGTCAACAGTTTTATCGTAAAACAAGTGAGAGGACCTTTTTTTGAACTGCGAGGTTTGGAAAGATACCTTCATAATCTTCAGGAACTGCAATCGCCGTTAAAAGAGTTGCGGTTTTGCTTGATGGTCTGGTATACTTATATTCTAAAATGTAAGAAAATTTCGGCATTAGAGCTATACGGGAGATAATGAATGATAGGGATATCCAAACTCTACTGTGGCACTGTGGAACCGTCCGATGCCCTTCGCTACGGTAGACAATCCAAAGACTTGCCTTCTCATCTTCTCCAATTTTCCGAAGATAAGAAGCCTGTGGTGGTCTGGAACGTGACAAGGGCCTGTAATC
Organism: uncultured Desulfobacteraceae bacterium; assembly: GCA_964522045.1. GTDB lineage: Bacteria > Desulfobacterota > DSM-4660 > Desulfatiglandales > Desulfatiglandaceae > Desulfacyla. The sequence goes on along the minus strand of CAZFSF010000054.1, from coordinate 4,407 downwards.
TCAAGTGTGTCCACTGTTATGCGCGGGCTGTTGATCATACCTATGAAAAGGAGTTGGACCATGAACAGGGCCTGAGCCTGATTGATGATATGGCGGCCTTTGGCGTGCCGGTGGTTCTTTTTTCAGGGGGTGAGCCCCTTATGCGGCCTGATCTCGTAGAGCTTGCACGCTATGCGGTCAGTAAGGGGATGCGGGCCGTTATCTCAACAAACGGGACCTTGATCACTAAAGATAAGGCCAAGGAGTTGAAAGAGGTAGGGCTTTCCTATGTGGGTGTCAGTTTAGATGGGATGGAAGAGGTAAATGACCGCTTTCGTGGCAGGAAAGGGGCTTTTAAAGATGCTATGGCAGGGATTATTAATTGCCAGGAGGTGGGGCTGAAGGTCGGTTTGAGGTTTACCATAAACCGGATGAACATAGCCGAGGTTCCGCGTATTTTTGACCTGCTCGAAGAATACCGGATTCCGAGGGTCTGCTTCTACCATCTGGTTTATGCGGGAAGGGGTTCAGATCTGGTAGATGAGGACCTTAACCATGAGCAAACCCGGGAAGTGGTCGATCTGATCATTGACCGGACCAAAGATCTGCACGATCGCGGCATGGCAAAGGAGGTCTTAACCGTGGATAACCATGCCGACGGACCCTATGTCTATCTTAGGATGTTAGGGGAGAACAATCCGAGGGCGGGAGAGGTCTTGAGCCTCCTTAAGATGAACGAGGGAAACAGCTCGGGCAGGGGGATAGGTTGTGTTAGCTGGGATGGCGCTGTTTATGCCGATCAATTCTGGCGGCATTTCAGTTTTGGCAATGTCCTTGAAAGACCCTTCAGCGAGATATGGTCTGATCTTTCCAACCCCTTGATGAAAAAGCTGAAGGAGAAAAAGAGGTATGTGAAGGGGCGTTGTTCGGGATGTCGCTGGCTGGATGTCTGCGGAGGTAATTTCAGGGTAAGGGCAGAGGCGGTTACGGGGGATGTCTGGGCCCCGGACCCTGCCTGTTATCTGACCGATGAGGAAATTTAGTGAAAAGGAGAGAATGAATCATGATCGTAAGACCCCGAAGGCTTAGAAGAACCCGCGCGATCAGGGATATGGTCAGAGAGACCACCCTTTCTGTAAAGGATTTTATCGCCCCCCTTTTTGTGAAACACGGCAAGGGTGTTAAGGACCCTATCCAATCAATGCCTGGCCAGTACCAGTTTTCTGTAGATACAATTGTCAAAGAGGCCGGTGAGTTGTGGTCTCTCGGGATCCCCTCCATTATCCTTTTTGGCCTGCCGGACGAAAAAGATGGTACCGGAAGCAGGTCATGGGCTGAAGACGGAATAGTGCAGAGGGCAATTAGGGCTATCAAAGAGAGTCTGCCGGAAATGGTGGTTATGACTGATGTGTGTCTGTGCGAATACACCGATCACGGACATTGCGGCGTTATTTTAGACGGTGCGGTGGCCAATGACGCTACCTTGGAACTGCTGGCCCGTCAGGCCGTATCGCATGTAAGGGCGGGCGCGGATTTTGTCGCGCCCTCTGATATGATGGACGGCCGCGTTGCCGCTATCAGAACGGCCCTTGATCAAGAGGGCTACCAGGATATTGGTATTCTTTCATACGCAGTTAAATACGCGTCTGCCTTTTACGGACCTTTTCGGGATGCCGCCGATTCAGCGCCCCAGTTCGGGGACCGGACCGGTTATCAGATGGACCCGGCCAATGCTATGGAGGCATTGAAAGAGGCCGAACTCGATATGGAAGAGGGCGCGGATATGATCATGGTAAAGCCTGCCATGCCCTACTTAGACATTATTTCAAGGGTCAGGGAGGTGAGTTTGCTCCCCCTGGCTGCCTATAATGTGAGCGGTGAATATGCCATGGTAAAGGCGGCAGCGGAGAGGGGATGGATCGATGGAGGGCGGGTAATGATGGAGATGCTCATCTCTATCAAGAGGGCAGGGGCGGACCTTATCCTGACCTATTTTGCCAAAGAGGCGGCAGGTCAATTGACGATTGAAAATTGAAAATTGGTTTCGTATGTCTTCTGAGAAAATCCGAAATCCGATCCCGCAAGGCGGGACCGAAATCCGAAATCGAAAGAACCAGCTTCGACTCGTCGCCTGGGAGCTGACCAGGAGATGTAACCTGAACTGTGTTCATTGCAGGGCAGGGTCTGAACGTGGTCCTTATCCAGGTGAGCTGAGCACTGCCAAATGCCTTGAGATCTTGGGGCAGATCAGGGAAGTGGGAGAGCCGATTGTCATCCTGACGGGCGGTGAGCCTCTTTTGAGAGAGGATATCTTCGATCTTGCGCTGAGGGGAACCGAGTTGGGCCTTCGCATGGTCATGGCCACGAACGGGACTCTCTTGACTCCTGGGATGATAGAAAGGATGAAGGCCTCGGGAATAAAAAGGGTCAGCATCTCTATTGACGGGGCCGATGAAAAGCAGCACGATGAATTCAGAAAAGTCCCTGGGGCCTTTAAGGGGGCCTTAGATGGGATCGAACTGCTCAAGAGCGGTGGCCTTGAGTTCCAGATCAATACCACAGTCACCCGGCATAATATAGGAAATATCGAAAAGATCTTAGATCTTTCAGAGGGTCTCGGGGCCGTGGCGCATCACCTCTTCCTGCTGGTGCCCACAGGACGGGCCAGGGAGATGGTGAACCAGGAAATTGACGCTCGCGAATACGAGGAACTACTCCACTGGTTTTATCAGATGAGGGATAAAACCCCCCTACACCTCAAGGCCACCTGCGCACCTCATTACTACAGGATCCTGCGCCAGGAGGCCCGGAAAAGGGGCGAGAAGGTCAGTTTTGAAACCTATGGCTTAGATGCCGTGACCAGGGGCTGTTTAGGTGGGACATCCTTCTGCTTTATTTCCAATCAGGGAGTTGTTCAACCGTGCGGGTATTTGGAGCTGAACTGTGGAGATTTAAGGACTGCTAACTTCCAGTCTGTCTGGCTCGAGTCGGAGAATTTTAATCAACTTCGCAATTTTTCTGCCTATAAAGGGAAGTGTGGCCGGTGCGAGTATGTGAGGTTTTGCGGCGGCTGCCGGGCCAGGGCCTTTGAAGCCACCGGTGATTTCTTGACCGAAGAGCCTTTATGCGCCTACCAGCCGGGCGGGAAGTGATGCAAGATGTAGGATACAAGATACATGATGCAAGATACAGGATAGTGAATACTGGATGCTATTTGAGTTCCTTGCGCCTAACGCCTAACGCCTAACGCCTTCAATCATGAACAAGACAGACAGAAAGATTTTAAACGAGATACAGTCAGATTTTCCCATTTCATCCCGGCCTTACCATGACCTTGGAAAACGGCTTAGCCTGACAGAGGATGAGGTTATCGAAGCGGTCGGAAGAATGAAAGACGAGGGGATTATCAGGAGAATCGGCGGCAATTTTCAGTCCGCTCACCTCAACTTTGTCAGCACTCTCTGTGCCGCAAAGGTGCCGGAAGATAAAATTGACATGTTCGTTGAAGTTGTAAACGGCTATCCAGGGGTTACGCACAATTATCTGAGAAAAAATGCCTACAATATCTGGTTCACCTTCATTGCAGAGGAGATGACCCATATTGATTATGCCTTAAGAGAGATCGCAGAAAAGACGGGTGTATCCGATATTTTGAATCTGCCTGCCGAGAAGATGTTCAAAATTAAGGTGGACTTCGAGGTGTAGTCAAGGAAAATAATCGTGGTCCTAAGACAACAAAAAAATGGGTAGCAAGCCTTATGCGGCGTCAAAAGGAGGTAATGTTCCGTTTTTATGAAGAACTGAACGACTTTCTACCTGCACAACGCCGGAAGAGGGTTTTTCAGGTCGGCTTCAAAGGAAGAGAATCTGTAAAGGATATGATTGAGGCATTGGGGGTGCCTCACACAGAGGTTGACCTTATCTTGGTGAATGGAAAATCGGTAGATTTCGGATATATCATTCAGCACGGAGACAGGATCAGCGTATATCCTACCTTTGAGTCCCTGGATATTAGGGATGTTACACGTCTTAGGGAAGTACCCCTTAGACAGACCAGGTTTATTGCAGATATCAACATAAGAGACATCGTCAAATATATGCGCGCACTGGGCCTTGACGTCTGCTACGATGCCTCACTTTCACCCCGCGAAATCATCCGGATATCCAAAAGGGAAAACAGGACGATTTTGACCAAGAGCAGGAAACTGCTCAAATTCAGGGACGTATCGCACGGGATTTTCATAAGGGCCGGCACCACGGTTGAACAGACAAGGGGGATTATAGATTACCTGTCATTAAGGGAACTTATCGAGCCTTTTTCGAGATGTCTCAAATGCAATAAACCCCTTGTCGGAGTTTCAAAAGATAGAATTTTAGAGAGAATCCCGCCAAAAACCAGAGAGTTTTATGACGAATATTCATATTGCA
>CAZFSF010000053.1:0-17702 GCA_964522045.1 uncultured Desulfobacteraceae bacterium | reverse complement strand
AGATCGAGTGTTGTGTTATGTCATGGGAAGCACATCAAATCCGGACATTTGAAAACGTGACATACCTTGACAGTACGTCAACATTTGAAAACAATGAGATATCAACATGAAACCATAACTCAGTTGACCACAACGAGCTTAGCTTTCGAAACTATAGAAAAAGGCGAGCCTGAGCCTGCCTTTTCAGTCTCCGGAAGAAAACTTTCCCCCTCTATTTCCCAACCATCTCCGTGCCCTTTTTCAATGGCTGAATCTTTACAACTCTGCGTGCTGGTTTGCTTCTAAACATTGTTTCTTCCTTAAAGTGGCAATGGAACTCGAAAAGCGGAATCCTGAATTGCTGATAAAACCTGACACGAATGTTAAGGCCCTGATTTATAAAGGGGGCCCCTTGGCCCCATAGATTTAAATTGGATCTGTACGATCCTATTGGGTGGATCTACAGGAATAGATAGCTATTTCAAACAGTCGGGAGCCCCGCAAGTTTGCTCGCCTGCGAATGAGGATTGTGCAAAGACATCTTGAAGGTGAGATGTGAAAAGGTTCATTTGAAAGATCACCCAAACCCGAGGATTTTGAGAAATTACCTTTCAGACGACTAAAGAGTTGAAAAAGGGCCTCACTTCCTATAAAAAGAGGGTGAGACGGGTCGAATTTTGAAAGGGAGGTATTTAAAGTGAGCAAGTATATGCAGGTCGATATAAGGGTTATCCCTTTTTATGAGAAACGTTTTGAAAAGCGTTTTCCCAATGTGGCGGGTTTATTGAGGCGAATGTCCCATAAGGAACTCGTGGAAAAAGAAATCTCTTTTTATGAAATGGCCGATTATTTGGAGACTATCACAGATAATCCCGGGACACCTTCTGATGTGAGAGATCAACTCGGACCTTACGTAGAAAAAATAATCGAGTTAAAGGAGATTGCGAGGGAACATCTTTTAGCCAGACGTCTCAATGAACTTGATCAAGTGCTTTACCAGATGGAAGATCAGTTTGTGGACCTGGAAAGCGTCCTGTGAGAGGGAAAATCTTAAGTTTGCGATGTGATTAAGATTATGATTCCGTTAGGATTATGATCATGAAAATATATGACATCGGGTTTGAAGAAGCGCTTTCCATGGTCCTTGGTACCTTGAAAAGGCTTTCGCCAGTGGCTCTGCCGGTGGATGAGGTCTGCGATCTGATTGCGGCAGACGATCTCTCTGCGTCGGCTGATTGCCCCTCTGCGACCTCATCACTCAAAGATGGCTACGCAGTGGTCTCAAAGGATATAGAAGGGGCATCAAAGGACCACCCTGTTAAGCTTATGGTGACCGGGATGTCCGCTGCCGGTGATAACATTGCAGCATCTGTTGAGCCGGGGCTGGCGATAAAGGTTATGACCGGGGCCCTCCTCCCTAAAGGGGCAGATGCGGTTATCGCGGTTGAATTTACCCGGGAGCAAGCAAACCAGGTGCTCTGTTATAAGAATGCCGAGCCCGGACGTAATGTGCTCTTTCGTGGCACTGATGTGGAAACAGGGGAGCTTATTGTGTCTAAGGGAGAGATGCTCACTCCTGCGCTGACAGGCCTTCTGGCCGCCGGAGGGGTTCACCAGGTTCCTGTGTTCCCAAAGCCGCGTGTTGCTATCGTTGCTACAGGCGACGAAGTGGTGGCTCCGGGCCACGCTCTCAAATCAGGCCAGCTTTATGCCAGTAACCTCGTGACTCTTAATTCCTGGTTGCGGCATTTCGGGATGCCGGGAAAGAGCAGAGTTGTAAAAGACGAATCGGAGGAAATTCGCAGGACCTTTACCTCAATACTCTCAGATGCCGACGCCCTTGTGACCAGCGGGGGGGCGTGGAAAAGCGAACGTGACCTGACTATCAGGGTATTGGATGAAATGGGGTGGGAGTTGATCTTCCACAGGGTCCGTATTGGCCCGGGTAAGGCAGTGGCCATGGGAATGCTTGATGGGAGGCCGGTTTTCTGTCTTCCTGGTGGCCCCCCTTCCAATGAGATGGCCTTTCTGCAGTTAGCGTTACCCGGTCTCCTTCAGATTGCAGGGAGGTCGCCAATCCCCTTTGGGATTAAAAAGGTGCGTTTGGCATCGAGGGTAGGGGGTGATTTCACTTGGACCCAGTTTTACCAGGCTATTTTGGAGAAAAGGGGAGAAGAGTGGTGGGGAGTGCCTCTGCAGATGAAAAGCCGAATCCAGTCGCAGGCGCGCGCAGAGGCGCTTATCAAAGTACCGGAAGGTGTAGATAATATTGAGGTTGGAGATATTATTGAGGCTCAGGTAATTTCTTAGTGCAATTTTTGGCTTGACAAGATATGCGGCTTGAGATATACAGAAACTAACGGAGCAAAATAATGAGCGTTACATACACTTTTCAGGGTTTTTATTATTTTTTTAGCCGGAGGGCCGGAATGCCTTAGTGTGTGTTTACGCAGGTATCGGGAAACAAAAGGCGGAGCACATGCTCCGTCTTTTTTTTGTACTAAAACCGGCCTTGTTAAACTGCCGGTACTTGAGAGGAGATCGATGATGCTAAATAGACCATTGCAGGCCCGTTCATCTAAAAATCATACTGTTGCACGTAAAGGCCTGAGTCTCAATGAGAGGCTTGGCCTGATTGGCCTCATAGACGAAGGTATCCGCTTGGGATCTTCCGATTCCCCCATTATGGCAGATCTGTTCAATGACCTCTGGGATCTTGTGAATAAAACTGTTTCAGGAAGCAAGATTAATAGCGTCAAGCCTGAAGATTCCCACAACGGTTTTCGGGTCATAGAAATTAACGCCGAGACAGGTGAAAATCTTGGTCGCTTGAATATGTTATATATGAAGAAACCTATTCCCTGTTATTACCTTGTTTACGTTGAGGTGGCGGCGCCTTTCAGGAGAAAGGGTTTAGGCACAGAGATATTGAAGTATTTCAGAACATTTTTGAACAAGAGATCGGCGGTCGGTATTCTGGATAATATTATCCCCATAGAAGATTTGACCTACGATATTTACTTGAAACAATCGTGGGAACCGGTTGAGAATGTGATTGGAAAGTCTGTTTTGGAAGACCATCAATATATGATCTATATCCCCCCCAGATTTGAGGGGAAGGATCTGAGAGCGCCTGTTCTAAGGCTTATGCACCACCTGAGCAGGAAACGGACAGCCATAGAGATGAGGGACAATCAGATCATGGTCCAGCGAACCATAGCCGAGTTTAAGGAACTCTACTCTGCCCTGCTCGGCTATTTTGAGGACGAGATCAAGAATGGAAAATCATCACCACTTATGCGGTTTATGTTTACCCGTTTCGTGACAAAGTTCGTTGCCTTCAGAAGACGAATAGAAGCCCTGCTCGGCTATACAGGGGGCGAATCCCTTGAACAGATTATATTAGCGCCTGAAATCACCAGATTAGCCGCACAGTCCTATGCTCCTTTTGATTTGGAAAACGGACCCCGTATGGTTAGCGGGGACAAAATGCTTTGGACGCGGCTCCCCGTGGCACTGAAAAAGCAGCCTGCTCGCACTATTGAGGCCCTGCCCAATTATCAGAGGCCGAACCTTCTGAACTGGCGCAGAGAAAGAGGAGTTAATGCCGGTTATTCACTGACCATAGGTGATCTCATCGATTTGGGCTTTGATCCCACTCGTCTTAAAGAGATCAGTGTTGGAGGTGAAGAGTTTATTTTCGAACGGATTCAAGTTAGGCAATTAGCGGATTTAGAAAAAAAGAGGGACCTCTTAGAGAGTGTGGAATCAAAAATGAGGGGGTCAAAAATCAAGAATGCCAACCTGAGGGTCAACCCCCCCCTGCTAACGATCCGGGACAGGGGAAACGCTTATGTTTTACGCCGTAAGATAGGCGGGATTCACTGGGAGGAAGCCGTGGAGCAGATCCACAGCTCATCCCGGTTAAAAGACCTCGACAGTTCACTGAAATTGCACGGTATGATACTCGGAACGGTGCGCGAGGCAAACAGGGCGGTCTCTAAACAGGTGAAAGTGGAAGGGATTGAGCCGCAGGATCTGCTGACATGTTTTGTGTCGTGGGATATAAAGGCGAATCAGCCGCTGCTGATGGTTGATTTTTCTAATTGCTATTTAGAGTCGGTTTGGATGGCGTGATTGGGGGTCCCTTACATCACCGGACCGATCTGCCAGGGTACAAATTCATTGTCCCCAAAACCGAGAAGTTCGCTCCTGGTTTTTTTGCCGGATGCTGTTTCTAAGATGAGCCGGAATATTTCTTCTCCCATTTCATCTATGGTTGCCTTTCCGTCGACTATGTGGCCGCAGTTGATATCCATGTCCTCGATCAGGGATCGGTACATTTCCGTGTTGGAAGCCAGCTTTATGGTCGGGACTGGCTTGTAGCCACAGACAGAACCACGACCGGTGGTAAAACAGATTATGTTTGCGCCTCCGGCCACCATTCCCGTGACAGAGGCAGCATCGTAGCCGGGAGTATCCATGAAGACCAGTCCTTCGGCTGAGACCTGTTCTGCATATTTGTAAACCTCCACCAGGTTCGTTGTACCCCCCTTTGCCGATGCGCCCAAGGATTTCTCAAGGATGGTGGTAAGTCCCCCCGCCTTGTTGCCCGGTGTGGGGTTATTATTTATTTCTCCCCCTAACCGGCTGGTATAGCTTTCCCACCATCGGATTCGATCTATCAGTTTTTGGCCCACTTCACGACTTACGGCCTTTCTCGTGAGCAGATGTTCAGCCCCGTAGATCTCGGGGGTTTCACTCAGGATAGCTGTTCCGCCGTGTGAAACCAGGAGATCCACTGCGGCCCCAAGGACAGGGTTGGCTGAGATGCCCGAGAATGCGTCAGAGCCCCCGCACTCCAGGCCGAGTGTGATATGATTCGCCTTAACAGGGTCCCGTCTTACGCTGTCGGCGACTGCTAACATCTTATTTATCGCGGCTATACCGCGGCGTACGGTTTCTCCTGTTCCCCCGGATTCCTGAATGTTCAAGACCTGAAACATCGAACCCTCTTTCAGATCCATATTTTCAATTAGAGAGGAGGTCTGGTTTACTTCACACCCCAGACCCAAGAGAAGAATAGCGGCAAAGTTGGGGTTACGGGCGTAGCCTGCCAAGGCGCGCTGGAGCAGAGATAATCCCTCGCCTTCGGGGATCATGGCGCATCCGGTTCCGTGTGTCAGGGAGAGGACCCCGTCCACATTGGGAAACCCGGCCATTATTTCCCGGGTGAAGGAGCCTGCTATAAAACGGGCCACACTTGCAGAGCAATTGACGGTGGACAATACCCCGATGTAGTTTCTCGTTCCCACTCCTCCATTATCTCGTATAATTCCCTGAAACGAGGCGCGCACCCCCTTTGGCACCATCCGGGTGGGCCGGGCGTCCACGCCTATGGCGTGATCCCTGGAGAAATCGCCCATCTTTAGGTTGTGAGTGTGTACATGCTCTCCCGGTTCTATGGTTGTAGAGGCGAAACCGATAATCTGGCCGTATTTCCTGACCGGCTCTTTCACATTTATCCTCTTGAAGGCGACCTTGTGGCCCGCACGAATCGAATCCCCGCGAACCACGACTCCATCGCCGATCGTGTCTCCCGGGACAAGATCTATCAGCGCGACAGAGACATTATCCCCCTGGTTAAGGGTCACTGTTGCGGGCTTTTTTTCAGATATGCCATTTTCAATCATCAATTTTACCCCGTTCAATTCCGAAGGACAGCGCAGCGTATTTAACCGGGGCATCAATCCAAAACGTATTCCTTTTCCTTGAGTTTGGCATGGGCCGCCGCCAATCTGGCAATGGGGACCCTGGGTGGAGAGCACGAGACATAGCTCATCTTGATGTGGTGGCAGAATCTGATAGAATCAGGCTGGCCCCCCTGTTCGCCGCAAATCCCGACCTTCAGATCGGGTTTTGTCTTCCGGGCCCACTCCATTGTAATCCTCATCAGCCTGCCAACACCCTTGATATCCAGGACATCGAAGGGATTGTGCTCCAATATCCCCCGTTCTTCATAGAGGGGGAGGAATTTATTTTCAGCGTCCTCTCTTGAAAAAGAGAAGGTCGCCTGGGTAAGGTCATTTGTGCCGAAGGATATGAACTCCGCCAATTCCGCAATCCTACCCGCCCGCATGCAGGCCCGAACCACTTCCACCATGGTCCCGAATTTATAGGGGACCTCGATATTGTACTTTTTCTCCACCTCTTTGTTTATCTGGGTTACATACCGGTGGACCCATTTCAGCTCTTCTAAGGTACACACCTGGGGAATCATGATCTCGGGTGAAACCCGGCCACCCTCTTTGGTATGTTCGGCCGCGGCTTCGAACACGGCCCTGATTTGCATGGCATAGATCTCCGGATAGCTAATGCCGAGTCTGACCCCCCGATGACCTAACATCGGGTTGGTCTCAGTTAATGACTTCACCTTCTTGAGCATAACCTCCTTGGATTCAATCATTGGCCCGGCTAAATGCCTGTCCTTGAGTTCTTCCAAATGCTTTATGATCAGCTCGAGGTTGGCTTCATAACGCTCATTCAGCTCAGGGTCAATTATCTTCAGGGTGTCAGGAAGATCCGCCATGCCGTCTACCGTCTGTTTCAGCTCCTTAAGTTTGCTGATTTCATCCGAAAGCTCTTCAGCGGAAGGGAGGAATTCATGAATAGGGGGGTCTAAGAGACGGATGGTAACAGGATAACCGTCCATAACCCGGAAGATCTCTTTGAAATCTTCTTTCTGATAAGGGATGAGCCGGTCTAAGGCCGCCTCCCTCTCTTTGGTGCTCTCTGCCAGGATCATTTCCTGGACAATCGGCAATCTGTCAGGATCATTAAACATCCTCTCTGTCCGGCATAGCCCTACACCCATAGCGCCATATTTCTTGGCCTTTGAAACAGAGTCAGGGGTGTCCGCATTGGCCATGACCTGGAGTTCGCTGATTTCGTCCGCCCATTCCAACACCACCAAAAGGTCTTCGACAAACTCCGGTTCTATTGTGGCGACCTTGCCCTGGTAGACGTTGCCGGTGGTCCCGTCCACTGTAATCAGGTCGCCTTCCCTGAGTGTGACCCCGGAGATAACAGCTTCCCGCTCAATATTATTGATCACGATTGCCTCGCATCCGGAAACACAGGGCTTTCCCATGCTCCTTGCAACCACGGCGGCATGGGATGTCTTGCCGCCCCTGCTTGTGAGTATTCCCTGGGCGGCAAAGAATCCGTGAATATCGTCTGGCTTGGTTTCTTCTCTTACAAGTATTACCTTTTCGCCCAATTTTGCCTTGCTATCAGCTCTGTCCGCATCAAAGACCATCTTGCCTGATGCGGCCCCCGGGGATGCCGGCAGTCCCTGGGCCAGGACCTCAACCTTGGCATCCGGGTCAAGACGGGGATGGAGGAGCTGCTCCAACATGTCCGGCTGTATCCTCAGTATGGCCTCTTCCTCAGAAATAAGCCCCTCGTTCACCATATCAACAGAGGTCTTGATGAATGCCGATGCGTTCATCTTTGCGTTTCTTGTCTGAAGGCAGTATAGCTTTTTATTTTCTATTGTAAACTCGAGGTCCTGGACTTCACGGTAGTGATTTTCCAAGGTGTGTCTTAGCTCTTCTAATTCCGGATAGAGGCCGGGCATCTCTTTCCTGAGCTCGCGGATCGGTTTCGGGGTGCGGATACCGGCGACCACGTCTTCACCCTGGGCATTGATCATATACTCACCGAAGAAGCGGTTTTCTCCGGTGGCTGGATCTCTCGTAAATGCAACACCTGTGGCGCTGTCATCTCCCATGTTTCCAAAAACCATTGTGCAGATATTGACCGCAGTGCCATCGGCCATACCCTTGGTGATTTTGAATTCCTTTCTGTAGTCAATGGCCCGTTTCCCCATCCACGACTTGAATACCGATTCCACGGCCAGTTCCAACTGTACATGGGGATCTTGCGGAAAGGGTTTACCCGTCTTTTTCTTGATAAGATCCAAGAATTCATCGCACGCTGCTTTGAGGGCCTTGGCATCAAGTTGGACATCTTCTTCCACTTTATTTTGTTTCTTTATATTATTGAATATGCTGTTAAAATCGTCATCATTAATGTTGAATGTAATGGACCCGAAAAGCTGGATCAGCCTGCGATAGAGGTCATAGACAAAACGTTCATTTTTTGTAAGACGAATAAGTCCGGCAACCGTCTCATTGTTGAGGCCAAGATTCAGGATGGTATCCATCATACCGGGCATGGACATGGCCGCCCCCGACCTGACAGATACCAATAAAGGATTCTCAGGATTTCCAAATCCCTTCCCTGTTTCCTTCTCCAGCAATGCCATAGAGGTTTCTATCTCATTTTTTAACTGCGGGGTAAGCCCTTCCTCTTTCTGATCCAGATAGGTCAGGCATGCCTCGGTCGTAATAACAAATCCTGGCGGAACGGGAAGCCCGATCTGGGTCATTTCGCAGAGATTGGCGCCTTTTCCTCCTAAGAGTTTTTTGTTTTTCCCATCCCCTTCCTTAAACGAACACACATTGAACGAATGCACAAATTTCTCAGCTTCCATTACGCGCCTCCTTTCGTATTTCTTTTTCTGACATATTCGAATAGATAAGCGAAACCAAACAAAACAACACCTAACCCGAGGACCCTTGACGCCGACATTTCTTGAAAAAAGAGGCGGGCAATAATAAAGGCAAATACTCCGGAAAGGATAAGACGGATGACAATGATTCGAGTGTTTTTCATTGAATTACACCTGATACGCCAGTAAAAGGCCTTTTTACCATAATGTTTTGTACACAGTCAGGATTCCAGTGAATCCAACAGGTTGCGGGGTTTATTCAAGGTTTTTTAAAAGGAATAACCGCAGCTGGCTTGTTGGGGGTATTTTTTGTTTGATTCTGGCCCGGGGATTGTTCACTTTCTCTGATAGTCACCTTCTTGACCACTTCCAATCTCATCGATTTTCCTCCCATGGTGAACACCTCGCCGTCAATATATTGATCTCTAAGTATCCATGTGACGGCTTGGGTGGGTATCGTGAGCAGCAATAGCGTGACATGATACCAATCCTTTTTAATGTCGGGCTCGATATATTCTATGCGTGCAAAAACGGTGGGCTGTTCCTGGTAATAAATCAGGACAACATCTCCTTCTATAGCCATCGTAGTATCTTCTTCAATTGGGTATCTCTGGAATTTCTGTCGTTCAGTCACTGTCTTTAAGAACAGAGCCTGGATCGGTCCTCAGTTTCTCTAACTTCGACTCGAAGCCGCTCCCTAAGTCCACCCCCATCTCTTGAGCCCTTTTTTTGGCGTGCAGTCCGATGTTTCTACTATCCTTGTAGAAACTGTCGCCCTGGGAGGTGGAACTGTAATTAGCAAGACGATCTTTCTCAGATTGGTGATATGTAACCCTGGAAATCAGTCTGTTTAGATTATGACCTCCACAGCGGGGACATGCAAGGCTTTTTTCCTCTTCCGCTTTCATTATTAGGGTTTGAAATTGTCCCTGACAGTTTTGGCACTCATATTCAAAAATCGGCATTGGCCGGGTTCCTCCTTTGAATCGATTCGATTGCCTGCCGTGTAGAGCAAGATAGCTGACATTCTTTCTTTTATATATCAGATGCCGGGAATTTAGGCAATAATCTCCTTGTGCATACAGCGCTGAGGAGTGAAAGGAATGATGGCAATGGTATGAAGCTGGGAGGTGCGACTTTCCGATGAGGTTTTCTTTGGCTTGACACAAGACCGAATCACCTATAGTTTGGCCTCAAAAAAAGGGGCTTTTTATTACTTCACCTTATCTTGTCAAAAAAATAAGCAGATAAACTTCTACAACATTAAGGTAGGGGGACACAAAGGTAGGGGATACAAATGGTACTGGACGATTTTAAACCGATAGAGATTCAACACAAAGATATATTTAACCGCTTCTTTCTTCAGGACCCTCCTCAGACTTCTGAATTAACCTTTACGAATCTCTTCATCTGGCGGCATCATTACCATCCCATATGGCTTCAGTGGGAAAACTGCATGCTGATTATTTTCAAACCTGAGGGGATGTCACCATTTTGCCTGCCCCCTATTGGCCCAGGGAATAAAAGAAAGGCCCTCGATGTCCTTTGCGAGCAGCTTAAACAGCTCACTCCGGAAATGAGGGTTTGCAGAGTGAGTGAGGAATTCGTTGAGAAATTTGTAGATCATGACCATTATGCCTCTTTTTTCGATCGGGACAATAGTGATTACGTCTACCGCACTCTGGATCTCATCCAGTTATCCGGGAGAAAGTATCATAAAAAGAAGAACCTTCTAAATCGATTTATGAAAAATTTTGCATTCGAATATCGTCACCTTGATATGGAGCTTGTAGAGTGCTTACTTGATATGCAGGAGAAATGGTGCCAGTTAAAAGAGTGTGCTGACAAACCCGACCTTCTTGCAGAGGATTACGCCATATATGAGGCCCTCACCCATTTTGAGGAACTTGATTATCGAGGAGGCGCTATACAGATCAATTCCAGGATTGAGGCTTTTTCAATAGGAGAGCCGCTGAATACCGATACCGCAGTAATTCATTTTGAGAAGGCCGACCCCGAAATCCCGGGCCTCTATGGTGCGATAAACCAGCTCTTTTGCACTAACGACTGGCCTAATATTGAGTACATCAATCGGGAACAGGATCTGGGTATTGAAGGTCTAAGGAAGGCCAAAGAGTCTTATAATCCCCACCATATGGTGAACAAATATACTCTTAAGACTCAAAAACAGGCTGGAGGGTGATCCGTCTCATCACACTCAGTCAAATTTCACATCAGTGGCCGTCAAATAAACCTTTACGTTCTTTGCTGCAAGCACTTCGTCTTCGAATTCTCTCTCAAGCTCTTGGGCAGTCTCGGGATTATCCATGAGTTGCTTAAGCCTTAACTCAAATTTACTTTTTTTTGACTTACTGATAATACCATCTAAATGAATTACATAGGGGACCTTTGCCCTCCCTATTGTGGCGTGAAAGAGTTCAAAAAAGATATTTTTCCCATAAATGAGGTCCAGATAATTCTTACCCTCGAAGTAAATGGCCGAATCGTATTCCGGATATCTACCGGTATTGTTGTGTTGCAGTCGAACGACTTGTGATTCAAACAGAAAGTTAACGACCTTTTTATCCGTAGACGGCTCTCCTGACGGATCGATGTCCTCATCCTGTCTCATGGCATTAACGACGGATAATTCAACTTTGGTGGGCTCGAAAAGTAGGTAATTAAAAAAAGCCGTTAATGGACCGTACTGGTTCAAATAGGGGATGGACTTGGTGAATGCCTTCTTTGTTTGGTCTTTCCAGAATTTTACCAAATTCTCTTTGTAATCAAAATAGACTCGAATCCCTGTTTGGTTTTCATAGACCTTCACATCCGGAAGGATCTCTCGAAATTCTTCCGTGAGAAACTTCTCCTTTTGAAAACGAAACCGCTCATGTATCCGCGTCTCAACGGCCTTCATCATCTCTTTGTACTCGGCCGTGTGTTTGCCATAGACAAATAACGCAAATCTGCTCCACAGATCTTGTCCAACAGGTTCTTCCAGGCTGAAGATTGAAAGGTAGTCCTTGCCTTCCTTTCTCATCTCCAGGGTGGCGACCATCTTGGTCTTCACAAAGGCCTGCAAGTCCATATGAACATCATAGGAAAGCCTGATGCTTTTAATGTCTCCAAGGGACTTTCCAGAGAGCATTTTCAGGAATAGCCCGCCTACCTCGCTGGGTTTATCCCACTGGGAAGGTAAGGTTCCAGGGGTCTCTGCTCTAACGGATACGGGTGTTTGAAACGTCATAAGAAGAGAAAAAAGTGCCGCATACACGTGTGAACGGGATATGATTTTAGCAAAAACCATCAGCAGACACCTAACAAAGAGGCTATTATGATAAGGTAATTTTTTGGCAAGTTTCCTTAACATGTCTCCAGGCCGCAGATTGAAAAGGGGTCACAAGTAGAATTTAGGTGACAACTATCAGGCCTTTGTCAGGAACAACCGGTTGTAATCAACGGATTCAATCTATTGTCTGATCTTGAAACGAGAAGTCTCTTCCCGTAGGGCCCTTGTGGCCTCGTTCAACTGTTCAATAGCAGCGTAAGTTTCTCTAAGGGACTCTATGGTCTGCTGCAAGCCCTCGCTGAGATTTACCATGGCGGTGTTGATCTTCTGGGCACTTTCCGATTGATTACCTGTCGCCACGTTGACATCTTCAAAGCTGGGAGATAGCGCCTGAACCTGCGCAATGATTCGGGTCAATTGTGTGCTGATCTTTTCAACGTCTTCGGCGCTTAGCTTGACTTCAACCATAAACTTGTCCATTTCCATAACACCGGCAGCCACCGCCGATTGCATCTCCTGCACCATCTGCTCAATATCCAACGTGGCCACTGCAGTCTGGTCCGCTAACCTGCGGATTTCTCGTGCCACCACTTGAAACCCGCGTCCGTACTCCCCGGCCTTCTCCGCTTCAATGGCAGCATTCAATGATAGCAGGTTTGTCTGATCGGCCACCTTGGTAATTGTGTCTACCACATGGGTAATATTTTCAGCCTTCTCGTTAATGGACTCTAACCTGCCGGATATGGACTTAGAGGCGTTTTCCATATTGTGCATGGCTTCCTCCATTTTTGAGAGATCCCTTTGACCGCTGTTGGCAAACACCGCCGTCTCCTGGGACATGGATGCTACCCGTTGCATTGTCTCCACCAGATCGGCTGCAACGTGGGAGATATTCTCCACCGACTTTACCACCCGGTTCGTAGACTCTACCTGGTTCACCATGGTTGTCTCCTGCTCCTTTGCCGTGGCTGCCAGCTCTGTTGACGAACTGGTCACTTGGATACTGGAACGTTGTACCTGGCCAACTAAGGAATTGAGGTTTTCGGCCATAGTATCCAATGCTCTAAGAAGGTGTCCTGTCTCATCCGTGGACCTGATCTTTGCCTCGGTAGTGAAATCCCCATCCGCAACCTCTTTGGCGATATCAACGGCTTCTGAAATCGGGCCGCTGATCCGTTTCGCAATCCAGGTCAGAATCATGAAGGTTATGAACAAGCCGATAAACGAAATCAGCAAGACCTTGACGAGGGTATCTCGGATAGGTGCCGTTATTTCACCCTCGGAGACCCGCATGACAATCGTCCACTCTCCTGTCCTAATTTTAGCCCCTGAAAAGATATAGGTCTTACCGTCTAAAGGGTCAATCCGTCGGATCAAGAGAGGGGGACCGGAATGCTTGTAGAAAAGATGAAGGAGATTCTTGTAGTCGGTTTCCTCAATATTTTGGGTCATCATATGCCTATCAATCTCCGTTTCAGCCCCTTTTTCATCCCTCTTAGCCGTCTGTTGAAACTGATTAAAGCTCTTCTTAGACATCAGATCCATAGTTGAAGAGATGATCCGGCCCTTACGACTGAGCAACACAAATGTCGCAGATTTATAGGGCTTAAGACCTTTCAAATAGGTATGTATCTCTGTGAGGGCGCGATCAACACCCGCAATACCCACAAACCGTCCATTGACCTCAATAGGAAAGGTCTGCTCAACGATCATCTTCCCTTCATAAAAGTAAGGCTCGGTGATCATATATTTCTCTTCGCTGTCAGAAAGGAATTTTTCTTTACATCCCTGGTAATAAAGGCTGGTTTCCATGTCAACAAGTGGGTTGAGTTTGAACTTGTTTTTTTGGGTTCCATCGACAAACCAGTACGGAAGAAAACGCCCGCTCTTACTCAGCCCGTTGGCGCCACTACCGGTTTTTTCAAGATATGCCGCATCATCCTGATCTGCATTTGGTTCATATCCAAAATATGAACCGGTAAATTGCGGGTTTTCTGTCAGGACATTCAGGGCGTATTTATTCGAGGCTTCCCGTTTACCGAAGAGTCCGCTTTTCTGGGCCAGTGCCATAGTCTTTGCAATGGTAACAGCCTCGAGATTCCCAACCTCGATCCTGTTTGCGATGTTGTGAGTGTCTGTTCGGATAAGTTGATCATTGTCTTTAATCAAGCGGATGTACATACTATGTGAAAACACGACAACGATCAGAAGAACTACAAGAGAGACAGCCGTTCCGAAATAGAAGATAAGCTTTCCTTTTATGCTCCTCGGTGCAATACTCCATTTTTTCACAGTGGACCTCCATAGTTCAATTAATGTAACCAAGACATCATCTGATCTTGAGCTGAGGGAGCATGCATAACTTTATGCTGCGATATAAACACCTCTGCTTACCCTCTTGATTTTACCTGTCTTACATGCCCTGGAAACAATACCCCTGATTTTATCGTCCTTAAAGCCTGTCCTGTGTCCCAGCTTTTTGAGGTCAACCCCCTTTTTATGCCTCTTTATAACATTGAGTACTTGGGCTGTATCCGTCAGTTTTCTTGCTTTACGTGCAGGAGGCTTCCTCATCCCCTCTTTTCTCTTAGCCCGGACCTTTGCTACGGCCCTGTGTTTAGGTTTCTTACCTGCTTTACCTTTACTCTTCTCAAATTCGTTCACTTTTACGATGAGATTCTCGGTCTCTTCAGTTAAGGTTTTGAGAGCATTCGCCATGGATTCTCCTACTGCCCTCACAGAGGCTATGGACGATCTTGGCCGTGCATCTTTCCTCATCAAAATCCGCACTAATTGCCCTTCTGTGGATTCATATGTGTTGAACCGGCCTGTACAAACCAAACATTGCCGGCGACGTCGAATGGCGATTCCATCTTGAGTCGGCCTCGAATCAATCACTTTGTTAACACTCTCTCCGCAATGGGGGCATTCCATAAATAATTCCTCCCTATAGGTATTCATATTTTGAGCATTGGGTATTATAACTGCATATCTGTTCCTATTTCTCGTCCAAGATCTCTCTCAACTTTTTTGATAATTCTTTTATCTTGAAGGGCTTCTGAATAAACCCATCGCAACCTCGATCCAATATCTCGGCCGCCTGACCATTGATGCTGTATCCACTTGAAAGGAGGACCTTAACCTTGGGGTTTATATCTTTCATCCTGTCGTAAGTCTCTCCCCCGCTCATATCCGGCATGATCATGTCTAAAAGCACTATGTCAATCCGCTCCTTGCTCTCTTTATATATCTCAATGGCCTCTTTTCCACTTCTCGCTGTCAAGATTTTGTAACCCAACTGCTCAAAAAGTTCCTCGGTAACTTCAATTATCATATCCTCATCGTCTACGAAAAGAACGGTCTCGGTTCCCCTTAATATGTCCCCGGCTAACTTCTTCTCTTCCATGACTTCTTTTTCAGAAGCGGGCAGATAAATATTAAAGGTGGTTCCATGACCCTTTTTACTGTGAACATTGATGAAGCCACCGTGATTCTTGATTATTCCATAGACGGAGGCCAATCCCAAGCCGGTGCCCCTACCCAGCTCTTTGGTGGTAAAGAACGGATCAAATATCCTTTCCTGGGTTGCCTTATCCATTCCGACGCCTGTGTCAGTAACCGATATTTTCACATATCTCCCGGGTTCAATAGAAAACGGTTTTACATAGCTCTCGTCAATGGTCACATTCTTTGTTTCCAAATATAGGTTGCCACCCCCTGGCATCGCCTGCCAGGCATTGACATAAAGATTCAACAGGACCTGGTCAATCTGTCTCCGGTCGACCGCCACAGACCAAAGATTCTCCTCGTATCTTCTATGTATGGTTATTTCTTTTTTTGTGCGGCCAAACATATGACTTTCTTTCTCGATGAGTTTATTCAAATCGGTTGGCCTGACCTCATATTTTCCACCTCTCGCAAAGCCTAATAGCTGCTTGGTCAGACCGGCGGCACTCTCAACATGAGCCTCTATCCCCTTCAGGTGTTCAAAATCCGGATGAGAAGAATCCTTATTCATTCGTATCAAAGAGGTGCGCCCCTGGATAGCCATGAGCAGGTTGTTAAAGTCATGGGCGACACCTCCAGCAAGTGTTCCGATGGATTCCATCTTCTGGGCCTGTTGAAGGTGTGTTTCCAACCGTTTGCTTTTATCTTCAGCAAGTTTTCTTTCCGTGACATCCCTGATAATACCACGAAACCCCATAGGCTTACCCCAAGTATCCCTTAACAGAGATACTGAGATCTCAACAAACCTTTTTCTGCCGCCCTTCCATGAGACCTCATATTCGAATCCTTTGACCGGTATCTTTGTCTTATACACCCTATTGAATACCCCATATAGCTTATCGGCTGTCTCTTTATCTATGTTCTTAATGTAATTCATCCCCATTAATTCATTTTCTGAATATCCAAAGACTCTGCACAATGAAGCGTTAAAAAAGGTAAAGTTTCCTGCAAGGTCTGTTTCATAATAGCCATCTTCGATGCTTTCGAGGATGGTACGGTATTTCTCTTCACTCTCCCGCAACGTCTCTTCGGCAAGTTTCTGCTCCATGATGTCTTTGATCCAGACCTGTATTCCACTCTCTTTGTCAGAAGGGAAGGTAATTGGCCTGGCATTGAGCTCCCCGTAAAACCAGGAGCCATCCTTGCGCTGCAATTTGACTTCATACCGGCGCACCACTTCCTCTCCACGCATACGAGCCTGTGCCCGCTCTCTGGTCAATTCCTGATAGTCAGGATGATATACCACCCAGTGGTTTTGACCAATTAATTCACCTTCCTTATATCCCAGCATCTCATTTAACCGCTTGTTCACAAAAATAATATTTTGGCCTCTCTGGATGAATATTCCATCGAAGCTCTCCTCTACAAGGTTTTGGTATTTCTCCTGGCTTTCGCGTAGTGCTTTTTGTGTCTCTTTTTGATTGGTTATTGTTTCTTCGAGTTCGGCATTTCTCTGGGCTAACAGCTGTTGTGTCATTTCTCTTAGCTTTTCAAAGAAATAGGAAATTCCAAACACAACAAGAAAGGATGGGATAAATCTTATTTTGAAATCTGTTGTGTAGATGGCAGTAATTGGAGGGTAACTCCCAACTATTAATAGCAGAAACGAAGGGACAAATAACACAAAAGTTGCAATTGCCCCTCTTCTTGAACCGAGAAGAAATAAGGCAAATAACGGAAAGCTGTAAAACCAGAGGTGTCCGGTATTATTCACTCCCCCGGCAATAAAAAGATATAAGAACAACGCACCCGCAGCTGAAACAGCGAAATAACCGAGAGAATCATTGTACCCGCTTTTCCTCAAATAACTGATTACAACAACCAATATTGACGCTACAGTAAGATCGAAAAAACCCAATACCGGCTTATTTTGGATAAAGGCTACGATACCAAACGGAATTAGATTAATTATTCCAATAATACCTATAATATTTATCAGTATTATTTTGCGTTTACCTTCGATGTCGTGGTTTTCAAACGCACCACTCGTGATAATATTTTGTACAAGTAGATTGATACGATGTTTATCTGTAAACATTACATTTCTCTAAAAATAGTTATTGATAATAATAAGATATCCTTAAATGAGAGGTTGCATGTAAACCGTTGGCCCGAGGGCCTCCAAACCCTGACGTGTGACCTCGGGCCTAAGGCAACTTCTAAATGATATCATAAAGATGGGAAAAATGCTCTATCAAAAAAAAGTGCCTGAACAAAGTTTTCGTTCAGTTTTTGTATTTCCATGGCAGTCCATTCAACAAGCCGTGTTGGGTATTTTTTAATTTTATATGGAAATGAGTAGCAAGTTGCAGTATGATTAAATTTGCGGAAGGAGTTTTCCATTTTGGA
>CAZFSF010000052.1:0-18066 GCA_964522045.1 uncultured Desulfobacteraceae bacterium | reverse complement strand
ACCAGAGCCAGCTCAGGGATCCGAAGTTGGAGCCGGGATTGGGCAGGCCCCCGTACCCGCTGTCTTTAAGTTTTTCCACCCCTAAGGCGAGACAGATATCATAGGCCCCTGACGCCACACCGTAGACTGCCCCTCGGAATGCCTCAGTTCCGCTGGCACAGTAATTCTCGGTCCTGGTGACCGGAATAAAGGGGAGTCTGAGGGTGGTTGAAAGCGGCAGCGCGCTCTTACCCACATTAACCTCCTCTATGCAAGTGCCAAGCCACGCAGCTTCAATCTCAGACAGCTCTATCCCTGCGTCTTCTAAGCATTCGGTGAATGCCTCTACCATCAGCTCTTCACCGCCAACCTCCCACCGCTCACCAAAACGGGTACAGCCCATGCCGATGATCGCCACCTTGTCTCTGATTCCTGTGGCCATAGTCATTCCTCCTTTAAAATTTAAAAAGCTTTTCAACAAGCTGCGATTTCATCAGATCGCCTTCAACCTTCAGTTTTCCGCCGGTAAAGGCGCTCATGGCGTTCAGTTCGCCGCTCATCAGCTTAACAAAATCATCATCACCCATCTTGATGGTCGTAGTGGGACTGCCGTGGGATCCTTCGGTGACCTCACAGCTTCCGTCTTTCACCGTGATGGTCCAAGACCCGCCTTTAGGTCCGGAGATGTCAAACTGAAACACCACATCCACACCAGCGGCCTTGTCTGCCTGGAAGGCCCCGGGAATATTCTCAAAAACGCCGGCCACTGTCAGTCCCCCCGTTTCTTCAGAGGGGACATCTTTCTTCTTTGGGCTGAAGGCATCTAACATGGGGCCGAATGCAGCCGCGGCATTAGGGAACTCCTCGGCGCCTTCAAGATCGTTGATCTTTTCCCAACTATGGTGAATCTCCTCTAAAGTGGGAATCCCCCTTCCATCGCCGATCACCGTTCCGGATCCGGTGACAATGGCCACCCTGTTAAAATAACCCATGCCTGCATTGAAGGTCATCCCGTTATCATCGCATTTCTGAGAACAGAGATAGAGCACTATTGGCGCCACGAATTCGGGTTTGAGTTTTTCTAAGAGATCCGGTGGGAGGATATCCTCGGTGAGCCTGGTGGCTGCAACCGGGGCAATGGTGTTAATCTTGATGTTGTGTTTGTCCCCCTCTAACTTAGCGGTATTCATCAAGCCGATCAACCCCATCTTGGCCGACGAATAGTTGGTCTGGCCAAAGTTGCCGTACAGACCTGCGGCAGAAGAGGTCAGGATAATCCGGCCATACCGGTTCTCCCGCATCTTTACAAAGGCGGGACGGGTCACATTATAGGCCCCTTTCAGATGGACATCCATTACCGCGTCCCAGTTTTCAGGGTCCATCTTGACCAGGGTTTTATCCCGCAGGATACCTGCGTTGTTGATCAGGATGTCAACTCGGCCAAAGGCATTGATGGCCGTATCAACGATTGCCTGGCCCCCTTCGGGTGTAGAGACCGAGTCGTAGTTGGCCACGGCTTCGCCCCCTGCCGTCTTGATTTCTTCCACCACATCGTCGGCAGGAGAAGATGATCCCTCACCGGAACCATCCCGGGCCCCGCCTAAGTCATTCACCACCACCTTGGCGCCCCGTTTGGCCAATTCAAGGGCGTAGACGCGACCCAGTCCTGCGCCCGCACCTGTAACAATGGCCACCTGATCGTCAAAACGGATATCCACTCCTTCCACAGCGCCTCTCTCCTCTGCTTCGGGAACAGGGACTGCCTTCCAGAAATAACCGCTAAAGCCGCGCTCCGTGTCTGTGTAACGTCTCCGGAACGACATGGTCACCTGCTGGCCCACCCGGCATTCGGAAAGCTCGCAGTCGGTAAAGTCGGCCATGAACCGTCCGCCACCCTCAAACTGGACCATCCCGTATATGCCGGGAGGATCTACTGAAACTGCTAAGAGATCCCCTGTAAAGCTCTTGACAGAGGCAGGAACGTCTGCAAATTCATAGGGTATCTGCGATTTCACCGCACGGCATTCGGGGTTGACGCAGATGTCCATCCTGGGGAATTGCGGGGTCCCGCATTCGGTGCATTTCCCCCCTACCAGCCCTAAAATCATATCCCGTTTACGCCACAAAACGGTCATGGCCGTCTGGGTGGGGGCCTCGGCACGGATACCCATTTCGGTTTGTATCAGATCCCTGAACTTAAGGAATTTTGCGTAGTTGTCCGTGGCCTTCTTGTTGGCAAGCGAACCCTTGATCCCCTGTCTCACAGGAAGATTGAGTATCTCATCTGTCACCCGGAAATAGAGTGCATCGCAGCCCTGACCAAAACCGACCACTAATATACGATCACCTGGCTTAGCATCTTCTAAGGCATGGACAAGCATTACCAGGGGGTGGGCGGCACCGGTTTCGCCGCACACTTCGTGGAGGTTATCCATTACCTTTTCAGGGGGAGCGCCTAACTTCTTGGCGATTTTCTTGTGCTCAGCCTTGAAAAAGCAGGGGAACACCAATTTATCCACGTCCCCTATATTCATGGAGAGTTTGTTAAACAGACCGGAGACTGCTTCCGGTATGATTTTGGAGTATCCCTGGTCCCTCACCCAGCGTTCTTCCCACATATAGTCATACTGGTTTGTTGAACCCCGGTAGTGGTCAACAAAATCATGGGTAACAGTATACGAGCCTAAGAATTCAGCAATGACATCCGAGTCCCCCACAAGGAGAGAGGCTGCCCCATCACCAAACCACATTTCGTAAAAATAGCCGGCCTTGGCCAAACGCTTATCCGCGGCAGTCACCAAGACATTTTGCATGTCACCGCTCTTGACCGCGGAAAGCGCCTGCACCAGCCCCGTAGTTCCCCCCCTGAGGGTTGATGTCAGATCTGCCGCATGCAGTTCATCTTTCAGGTTCAGGGCCGTCTTAACAACACCGGCATTAAGTCGGTCAGAGAAGGGTAGCGTAGTAGAACATAAGAAAAAGGCGTCTATTGCAGATTTGTCCTGTCCCACAAGGCAGTCTTTAGATGCCGCCACCGCCATTGTCAGGGCATCCTCATCCCAGTTACAAAAAGAGCGTTCTCCCTGGGCCACCATCACAATGGCCGGGGCAAACCAGCCCATAGCCTGATAGATACTCATCCGGTCGAGCCGGAGCCTGGGGATGTAGCCGCCATACGATGTTATGCCGATCATGGATGGTCCTCCCTTTTAAATTGAATATTGACTATTGACTTGGGAATCAAAACTTAAAGAGCTTTTCAATAAGCTGCGATTTCATCAGGTCGCCTTCAACCTTGAGCTTTCCGCTGGTAAAGGCGCTCATGGCGTTCAGTTCGCCACTCATCAACTTAACAAAATCATCATCACCCATCTTAATGGTCGTGGTGGGACTGCCATGGGACCCTTCGGTGACCTCGCAGTTTCCGTCTTTCACCGTGATACACCACGACCCTCCTCCAGATCCGGAGATGTCAAACTGAAACACCACATCTACGCCGGCGGCCTTGTCCGGCTGGAAGGCCCCGGGAATATTCTCAAACACGCCGGCCACTGTCAAACCCCCGGACTCTTCGGACGCGGCCTCTTTCTTCTTGGGACTGAAGGCGTCTAACAGGGGACCAAAGGCTGCCGTGGCATTGGGGAATTCTTCAGCACCCTTAATCGACCTGATCTTCTCCATACCTGACGCAACGGCCTCGATAGAGGGAACTTCCTTCTCTTTGCCTATGACCGTTCCGGGACCGGTAACAATGGCGACCCTGTTGAAGTAGCCCATACCGGCATTATAGATTGACCCTGATATCGGGCAGAGTTCGGAACAGAGGTAGAGCACCAGAGGCGCTACGAATTCGGGTTTGAGTTTTTCTAAGAGATCCGGTGGGAGGATATCCTCGGTGAGCCTGGTGGCTGCAACCGGGGCAATGGTGTTAATCTTGATGTTGTGTTTGTCCCCCTCTAACTTAGCGGTATTCATCAAGCCGATCAACCCCATCTTGGCCGACGAATAGTTGGTCTGGCCAAAGTTGCCGTACAGACCTGCGGCAGAAGAGGTCAGGATAATCCGGCCATACCGGTTCTCCCGCATCTTTACAAAGGCGGGACGGGTCACATTATAGGCCCCTTTCAGATGGACATCCATTACCGCGTCCCAGTTTTCAGGGTCCATCTTGACCAGGGTTTTATCCCGCAGGATACCTGCGTTGTTGATCAGGATGTCAACTCGGCCAAAGGCATTGATGGCCGTATCAACGATTGCCTGGCCCCCTTCGGGTGTAGAGACCGAGTCGTAGTTGGCCACGGCTTCGCCCCCTGCCGTCTTGATTTCTTCCACCACATCGTCGGCAGGAGAAGATGATCCCTCACCGGAACCATCCCGGGCCCCGCCTAAGTCATTCACCACCACCTTGGCGCCCCGTTTGGCCAATTCAAGGGCGTAGACACGACCCAGTCCTGCACCGGCACCTGTAACAATAGCCACCTGATCGTCAAAACGTATGCCCCCACGGCCCTTCCGCATCTCCATCTCCTCGGTGCTCATCCATTCCACAATACCCTGGTCGATGACCACCTCCCCGTTCTCAGCATTCAGGGTACGAAAAAGCGCCCTGCCCTCCTCCTCCTTCCAGATCTGGGTGGTGATAGGTACGCCTGGGTAGAGTGTTTTGGAAAAACGCACTCGAAACCGGGTCATGCGCTCAGGTTCCCCGGGAAAAAGGTGCTTGATCACTGCACGGCAGGCGTAGCCATGTGTGCAAAGACCATGCATGATCGGCTGTTCAAAACCGCTGGCCTTTGCAAAATCCGGGTCCACATGGAGCTGAAAGATATCTCCGGAAAGTCGGTATAACAGGGGTTGATGTGACAGAGGTGCGCCCTGTTCTTCGAAATCAGGAGGCCGGTCTGGAAAATCCACGACTTCACTTGGGCCAGGGTCTCCCCCGAACCCGCCGTCTTTCCGGCCGAATATAGTAAAGATATTGGTAAAGAGCTTGCTCCCGTTGGAGTGCATGGTATCTGCTTCGGCTACCACAAGGGCCCCCTTATCAGGGCCCTTGTCATACATATTAGTAATAAAACCCTCTGTGGTGATCGTTCCCTCGACAGGGATGGGGTTGTGAAAAATGATGTCCTGCTCCCCATGCAGAACACCAGAAAGGTCAACATTAGAAGTTATCCCCACCTCAGCTAAAAATTCAAACACACTGGCAATAGAAAAACTAGGGATAACCTTTAGTTGATCTTCGTAGCAGTACTCCAATTCATCAAAGCCTGCTCCCACTCCAAGGGCATAGAGCACAAGATCCTTCCAGTTGTACTCCTTGCTCACCGGTCCGATCTTTTTCCCGATGGCATCTAAATTAAGGGCCATCCTGTCACCTCCTTATGTCTGTTTGGTTTATATCCGTTTGCCCATGAGAACCACCGTTAAAGGCGGGAATCAGAATAAACTCAAGGGTCTCTTTAACATGATCTATGTATTCCTCCCTTCTCAATTTGAGCATCTCCCGAAAGAAATTCTCACCAGAGATAAAGTTGTGTATTGAATTCATCATGGCCAGGACCCGCATGGAAGCACTCGTCGGAACGGACTCCTTAGTCTTGCAAAGATCCATGGAACGGGCAATATCTGAAATGAAATCAGGGACATGGAAATCGAGATTGGATTCTTTGCGGGTCTTCCCAAAATATTGAAACAGGACAAGGTTGGATATCTCAGGGCATTCAAAAAGATATTCGGTCACCATATCGATGGCGATCCCTAATCGGCTTGCTAATGGCCGGCCATGGATGACCTTTTCTACCTCAACAAGTTTGTTTCGAAGGTCATTGTTAATGTCTAATATCACCGACTCATAAAGATCGGTTTTCTCTCCCCAATGATAGTAGAGAGTGGAAATGTCAATACCCACTTCCTGGGCGATCATCCGGGTTGTGGTGCCGTGATAGCCATACTCACCGTACATACGGCGAGCCACCTTCAATATCCTGGCCTTCATGGAATTGGGGTCCTTGCGGGCCTTTTCTAAAGGTGTTGCCATCGTCTTGTCCCAACGCGTGTTTCCATCATTTGATGGAATGATATATGAAAAAAATCGTTTGTCAAGAGAAATTCTTCTGAATTTCTGCACCATCTTCCCTGGCCGAAGACCCCGCATGGATAACTATTCCAGGACCAGGATTCGAATTATTCTTGACAAGAAATAGGAGGTTGGGTTAAATTTATGAAAATATTTAAAAAAGAAAGGTGGGTGATAGATTGTAAGAAAGGTTCGTGGTATAAAGAGTAAAGAGGTAATGATTTAAATCTATTTTATTTATTAAGGAGGGGAATTATGCGCAAATTACTGGGTTTGGCAACTATCTGTTTGATTGTAGTAGGAATGATCGCCATCGGTATTCCAACGAACGCTTTCGCCAAAGACATAAAGGTCGGGGCAGTGATTAACCTAACAGGTCCGGCTTCCACGTGGGGACAATTCCACGCCAAGGGACAACAGGACTATTTCCGGTATATTAATGAGGTAAAGGGGGGTATCGCCGGTAACAAGATCGACTTGACTGTCGTTGACCATGCTTATAAGGTCCCTGAAGCCCTTAAATACGTCAAGAAATTTTGCACCTCTGATAAGATGGACATGATTGCTACCTGGGATGCGGGATCCGGGATTATGGCGAAGCCGATCATTCAGAAGTATAAAGTCCCCAACATCAACTACTCCACCTATCAGGGCATCCTCAAACCACCGGTAGCCTACGCGTATCTTCCCTATGGAAGTTATATTATGGACTCCTATGCAGTTCTTGAATACATCAATGCGATTCATAAAGGAAGCGCTCCTCCCAAAGTGGGGCTTTTGACTTATAATAACGCCTATGGAAAGTCGATTCACAAGGCGAGCAAGGAATACGCTGCAAAACACAACATAAAGATTGTAGCCATCGAACAATTCCCCCCCAAGACCTTAGACCTCAACACAGAGCTTTTGAGGCTGAAGAAAGAGGGGGCTGAATACATCTTCATGCAGTGTCTTCCCTCTGCAATCATTATGGCCCTTCAATCCGCAGACCGCGTGAGTTACGATGTGCCCTTTTTCGGAACCTGGACATCCACAGATCCCGATTTCTTTAAGCGTGGCAAGGGGCTTATTCGTAACCGTATGCACATGCAGTTTCCGGGATGCCTGCCGGGCGACGGAACGCCAGGCATTAAATTAATGGAAGACCTAATGAAGCGGTATAAGACCGTGGAAAAATTTGATTGCTCCTATTGGGAAGGGGTTGTTATCGGAGCCATCATGGCAAGGGCCTTCCAGAGAGCAAACGATAAATTGGGTAAGATAGACAGCCATTCTGTAAATCTGGCCCTCGAGACTTTCCAGAATGAGGACTTCGGGGGACTGGTTCCAAACATCACTTACACAGACACCGACCATGGTGGCTCTTTCACTGCGAGAATCGTAAAGATCAATGAAGATCAGACATATACGCCACTCACAAAATTCTGGATCCCAGGAAAAGAAAAGGTAACGATCATAAAATGAAAGCCTTTCGAGGTGAACCGAGTATCTTCATCTCAGCCCGGCCCGAAGAAAGACGGGCCGAGCTCGAGGTGACGGACCTAACTCTAAAGTTTGGCGGTATTACTGCGCTCAGCAAGATCAATCTCTCTGTCCGCAACGGAGAGCTGATTTCCATAATCGGTCCAAATGGCGCAGGCAAGACAAGCCTGTTGAACTGCGTTACGGGTTATTATAAACCCCAAGAGGGCCAGATATTTTTTAACGGAAAAGATGTCACTCACCTCTCAACCCATCATCTTACTAAAATCGGAATCGGCAGAACCTATCAGAATATTGAACTTTTTCCCGGCATGACGGTGCTATCCAATATGCTGTTGGCCCGGCATGTGCATTGTGAATATGGTGTGGGGAAAGCCTCTCTCTTTTTAAAGAGCGTACGAGAGGAAGAGGTCCGTCACCGGGAAATTTTGGAAGAATTGATCGATTTCTTGGAGATGCAATCGATCCGTAAGCAGCTCGTCGGCTCCCTCCCTTACGGGATGAGAAAGCGCGTTGAATTAGGCCGCGCGTTGGCACTGCGACCAAAGCTTCTTGTGCTTGACGAGCCTTTTGCAGGCATGACATTAGAAGAAAAGGAGGACATGGTCCGGTTTTTGGTTGAATTGAATGAGGCCTGGAACCAGACCATGATATTGGTGGAACATGATATGTCCATCGTAATGAGCATCTCAAAGAGAGTGGCGGTTTTCGATTTCGGGGTCAAAATTGCGGAAGGATCTCCGGATTTTGTTCAAGACCACCCTCAGGTAATTAAGGCCTATCTCGGAGACACCTCCAAAATTGAATAGACAGCCTACGATGCATATGAGTAGTCGATAAAAAATGAATCGCATTAATAACAATATTGAGCGTATTGACCAGGAAACCTTATCGTCCTTAGGGCAATTTACCTTACCCCAAATCTTGTTGAAACAGTCGGAAGGGTTGGGGGATGAGAGGATTGCCCTCAGAGAAAAGGCCTACGGCATATGGAAGACCTATAATTGGAGAGATTATTTTCGCTATGTTAAGTTTGTTGGGTTAGGCCTGATTTCACTCGGTCTCAAGAAAGAGGAGAATGTAGGGCTAATCATCGAAAATGACCCGGAATGGCTTTTTGCACAGTTAGGGATCCAGTCCGTGCAAGGTGTTGCGCTCCCTCTCTTTACCTCAGCCGTAGCCAAAGAGTTAGCTCAGGGGCTAAACCGCATTGAAGCTGCATACGTCTTTGCCCAGGACCAAGAGCAGGTAGACAAGCTTCTTGCATGCAGGGAAGATCTTCCACATATAAGGCACGTCATCTATACCGATCCGACCGGGATGAGGACCTACGGGGATAATCCCTGGCTGATCAGTTTCAGACAGCTCCTTGATCTGGGTGAAGAATTAAACAAGGAACAGCCTGAACTTTATAATCAGAGACTATGGGAAGGGAAGCCGGATGATGTTGCCTTGATGCTTATGACCTCAGGTACAACCGGGGTTCCTAAGCTGGTCATGTTGAGCCACATCAATTTTATCGACATGGCCTCCAAATGGATCGAAACCGCACCCATAGGGATAGGGGACAACTGGGTCTCCATTACACCGACCGCCTGGATCGTAGATCAGATGTGGGGTGCGGGCGTAACTCTCTGTGGTGGTTTGGTCATGAATTTTCCAGAGACCTTCGAAACCGCCGTAGACGACTTTAGAGACATCGGGCCTACCGTTATTATTTCTTCTTCAAGGTTTTGGGAAGATCTTGCATCCAAGATCAGGGTCAAGATAAACGATTCAGGATTTATTAAACGTCGTCTTTATAATCTGTTTCAGAATATCGGGAAAGAGATAGTTGATCTGGAATCAGAGAAAAAAGAGATCCCTGCACGGCTGAAGGCCCTCCGGTGGGCGGGTATGCGGCTCGTGTCGCGGCCTCTCTTAGACCGGGTAGGCTGCCTCAACTTTCGCGCAGCCTACACAGGGGGACATCCGATCAGCCCGGATGTGATCCGATTTTTCAGGGCCAACGGCCTGAACTTGAAACAGTGTTACGGCCTCACGGAGACATGCGGGATTTTTCAGGTGCAGCCTGACGAGGAGGTCAAACCGGAAACAGTGGGCAAGCCGCTTCCCGGGACGGAAATCAAGATCACCGAAGACCAGGAAGTCCTGGTCCGGAGTAAATCGAATTTTGTCGGATACTATCAGGACCCTGAAGCGACTGCCGAAGCGTCAAAAGATGGCTGGTTCTATACCGGTGATGCTGCTTATTATGATGATGACGGGCACCTCCTGATCATCGGTCGAAAACAGGATATTATGAGGACCCGCGAGGGTGAGGCATTTTCGCCAGATTTTATTGAAACAAGATTGAAATTCAGCCCGTATATTAAAGAGGCTGTTATCTGGGGGGAAGGGAAAAATTATCTCACGGCCTTCGTCAATATCGATTTCGGTAATGTTGGTAACTGGGCGGAAGAGAGAAAAATCCCCTATACCACGTACACAGATCTCTCCCAGCAGGAGGCCGTTGAGGGATTGATCCAGGGAGAAGTGGCCGAAGTAAACAATCAGTTGCCCGATCCGATGAAATTGGTAAAAATCATTCTACTCTATAAACTCTTAGATGCAGATGACGAAGAATTGACGAGAACGGGAAAGGTCAGACGGATGTTCGTGTTTGAGCAATACAAGGACCTCATTGATGCCATGTATTCCGATAAGACTGAATTGCCTATAAAGGGTGAGGTACGGTACAGAGACGGGACTGTAGGGACCATAGAGACAACGGTAAGGATATTGACAGTATAAGGGGGCGTCTCCTGATATGGAATTTTTTCTTCAGCTTCTGGTAAATGGCATTTCTTTGGGTTTTCTTTATGCCCTTTCTGCGCTCGGATTTGTCATGATTTTCAAATCGAGCAGCGTGCTCAACTTTGCCCACGGGGAACTTATGGCAATAGGAGCCTTTCTCTTTCTTGCCCTCTCTGCATGGGCTGATTTGCCTATTATTTTGGCGTTTATATTAACTTTAGCCGGGAGTTTTGCCCTCGGTTTTATTTTAGAGAAATTTTTCCTCCGTCCCCTGATCGGAGAGGCCCTTATCCAGGTAATTATGTTGACCTTGGGGTTGGCGCTTATGTTCCGAGGGCTGTTGCTCTTCATCTTCGGAGGGGATATCCACGATTACCCCAAATTTTTGCCCGAAGCCCTTTCTCTAAAGTGGGGAGCTATTCAGATTCCATCTGCGTACATGGCAGCGTTCATAATCGGGATACTTTTCCTTATCCTGTTTGGGCTCTTCTTCAAATATTCATCACAGGGAATTTACATGAGATCCGTGGCTGACAACCAGCCCGCCGCTCTCTCTCTTGGAGTTCACGTGAGAAGGGTCTTTGCCCTCTCATGGGCTATCGCAGCCTTAGTTTGCGCCATGAGCGGCATTGTCTTGGGGATTATTAATGGGATCAATGTCCACGAACTGAGCTCCATAGGCCTCAAGGTGTTCCCTGTTGTGATTTTAGGCGGATTAGACAGTATCGGAGGAGCTATTCTGGGTGGTATTATTATCGGTCTGTTAGAGACTTTTACCGGCGGATACGTCTCCTCATCTTTACGGGAAATCATACCCTATATTGTACTTATATTCATCCTTATGGTAAAGCCCTACGGCCTCTTTGGTTTGGTGGAGATAGAAAGGGTGTAATTGATTGTAGATTGTAGATTGCAGACTGAGGAATTGTGAAGAGCTATGAAAATGCGTAAACTTCAATTTCACCCCTGCGGCAGCTTCAAAACAAGTTACCAGGAAGAGTTGACGATCTTTGGCACAGACTTCGGCCGGCTCTGGTTGGGCATAGGGCTTTTGTTCCTTTTCGGGGTAATACCATTTATAAGCAGCCCCTATATCCTTTATATCCTCAACTCTATAGGGATTTATGCCATCGCGGCTATAGGGCTCAATCTTCTCATAGGCTATACCGGCCAGATTTCACTCGGCCACGCCGCCTTCTTTGGTGTTGGAGCCTATACCGCCGCCATCTTAGCCACAAAAGGAGGAGTCCCCTTTTTGTTAACGGTACCGATTGCCGGGATCGTATCGGCCGCCGTAGGGATGGTCTTTGGTCTCCCATCAGCCCGTCTTAAACATCTATACCTCTGTATCGCCACATTGGCTGGGCAGTTCATCATTGAATATGTCCTTGTTCAGTGGGAGGGCCTCACAGGGGGTGCCGAAGGGATCGTAGTTCCAAGCGCTAATCTGTTTGGCCTGGATCTTGGTGACGATCGAGCGTTTTTTTATGTGATATTTATCTGTTTTGTCTTAATGGCATTGATAGCCGTTAACCTGATTCGCACAAGGTTCGGTCGCGCTTTTATTGCCATTCGAGATAATGATCGGGCCGCTGAGGGGATGGGGATTCCGATCTTCCCATACAAACTGTTAGCCTTTGCCATAAGCTCCTTTTACGCCGGTTTTGCAGGGGCCCTTTTTGCCTACTACACGATGTCTATCACCCCTGAACCCTTCAACCTGGGCCTATCCATTGAATATATTGCCATGATCATAATCGGAGGTCTCGGAAGCATCCCCGGCTCTGTCTTCGGCGCAGTATTTATTGTTGGCCTAAATGAACTGTTGAGTAATATTACAGAATACCTGATGAATGTAGGCGCCTCCACCGGGGTAGCGTTGACTATTGCCCCTCTCCGTGAGTTCGTCTATGGCCTGGCCATAGTCCTGTTTATCATTTTTGAACCAAAGGGAATTGCAGAGGTTTGGCGTATTGTGCGGTCTAATTTCAGGCTTTGGCCATTTTCTTATTAAGGTTTTAAGCTATGCAAGATAATGTCAGGCTACTGATCAATAATATCAGCGTTGTTTACTCTGATGTAATACAGGTCCTGAAGGGCGTGTCCCTTACCATAAGGGAGGGGCAGGTGGTTTCTCTCTTAGGAAGCAATGGGGCCGGCAAGACTACCACCCTCAAGGCAATTTCCGGCCTGCTCAAGTCAGAAAACGGCAAGGTCACCGAAGGCTCGATAGAGTATGACGGGAAACCTGTCCAAAATTCCTCTCCAGAAGAGATTACCCGTAAAGGGATCATTCAGGTCCTGGAAGGAAGACAGGAATTCAAGTACCTGACGGTCGAAGAAAATCTTAGAGTTGGCACGGCCACCCGTTGGACCAAACCATACCAGAAAGACCTGGAAATGGTCTATGGCTATTTCCCCGCTTTGCTTGCAAGGAAAAGGGCCATGGCAGGTTATTGCAGCGGCGGTGAACTCCAGATGCTTGTAATAGGGAGAGCGCTGATGGCCCACCCAAGGCTTTTGCTATTAGATGAGCCGTCCTTAGGTCTTGCCCCGATACTTGTCAAAGAGATATTTCAGATTATTAGAAGGATAAATGAGGAGCAGGCCGCAACATTAATGGTCGTGGAGCAAAACGCAAATATGGCCCTCCAGATTGCCCACTATGGCTACGTGATGGAAAACGGAAAGATTGTTATGGAAAGCAGCGCGGAGGATCTGCGTGAAAATCCGGATGTAAAAGAATTTTATTTGGGCACCGCAGCTTCAGGGGATCTCAAATCATACAAAAACGTGAAATCTTATAAACGTCGTAAACGTTGGCTCTGAGATTGGGCACAAAATAAGGCATCTACCCCTACCTAAAGTTCAAACAGCCTTCACCCGGTTCCCTGCATCAATCCATCCACCATTGGAGAACTGAGCTTCATGGGTTCCACCAATCCCCTTCCAAAAGAGACCCTCTGGCAAGAAGGCCCCTTTAAATTTATAAACCCTGATGATTTTGATGCATTAGGGATCGATCCGGCATATACCCCCATAGGGACCTATGTCTCTTTCAAACACCCATCCCAACTACGAAGCAAATTTGGTGGCAACGCCTATGGGGTAGGCCTTTTTGAAGACTATGGTCGTCTCAAACCGAAAGAAATAACACAACTCCATGCCATAAGCCTCGAAAACCCCGAAGAGATAAGGGTATTTTACAAGGAACTCAATGAAATATACCGCAAGATGGGACTTTTGATCAGGTTTTCCAGCCTCGGAAAACGGTACTACCTGATCCCTGTCCATCTCATATCCAACTCCCTTACCCACATCAAAGCCAGAGTAGAAGAAATCGGCAAGATCGTCGGTTTCCACAGAAAAAAATATCTGAAAGAGTCTTACAATATAGGCGTGCTGTCGCATCATGACGACTTAATCCTCAATGAGCTTTCTTTTCAATTTAAAGAGCACAATGTTATCGCCTTGGACTCTCCCGAGAAATTGTCTGGACTGAACGAGGGCCTGGATCTTGTCATACTGACGAGTGATCTGTATGAAATTGTCCTCATGGAGGAATTCAGCCCTCTCGCTAAAGAATCGCTTTCGAAAAGGCGGCTCGATCAGTATTGCACCCACCTCCTCTGGAAGGTCCGCAATCTACTGAAAACAGACGGTGAAGTCTTTTTGATCGCAGACCATTTTACAGCCAGGACTAATCAAACCGCGGAACTCATTTTCAAAACAGAGCAGGAGGAAAAAAACTTCGCGTTGTTCAGCCATATCTTTGATACTAAGAAAAGATACAAGATCAAAGATCACACCGTCAGAGTAAATATCTTTGATTTGCAGAAATATTTGAGTGGCTTTTATGTAGACCAGGAAGTTGTCGATACTTTACTCGGGGGAAAACCTTTTGAAGATATGTCCCTTGAGGAGATTAACGACCTGCCATACATCAATTCTCAATTTGCAGATCGGCCTTTCCCAATTGACCAGGAAAAGGTCTGGTCCGAGCTCTTTGAGATTTTTTTTGACAAGGTATTTCTCAAGCCTGTGGTGCCTGATCCCGTCAAAAGGGAGTGGGAAAAGAGATTTTTGTGTAATGACTATTCCCCGAATTACATGATGATCTATTTAGGACAGAAAAAGGCCCTTAAAATCACCGCAACAGATGTCAAACGGGATGTGATGGAGTCTAACCTGAGCGGTTGTCCCGTAGAACTTGTGGCTGACTACAAGGACTCATTTGAGTATCTGCTTAAAACCCTTAGAGTCATTTTAGGAAGGTTTAAGAGAGGGAGCTATCAAATCCTGCCGCAGGTTTTTGTTGATCGCTTGAAGCAGCCTTTGGAAAACAAAAACAGGAGATTCAAGGCCCTTAACCATGTTATCAGGCTGACAAAGAAGATCAATCGCCTTGAAAAAATAAGGGGTTACCTGAATCCCGACAGGATAGAAGGCCCAAGGACCAGACTGCTTGAAATTATAGAGGTCCTGACCCTTTTTGGATTTGACTACAATGAGCTGAAGGAAATCATTCTGATCGTCCTGGGACATACTGCTTTGGGTCGGATCATCTCCGGCAAGGTAACGGAAAAGGCTTTGAAACCTGTTTCTGACCTGGCCCGGACATATGACCCCCACCAGGCGCTTAACCTGCTCCGTTATTGCCGGTTGATGACCTTAGCCGAAACAGAAGCGGCCAGCGGTTCTGAGCTTACTCATGAACAGCTCTCACAGCTCTTTGACCTTTATGAATCGATAGTAAGAGTTGTAGTCAATCAGGAATTGGATTGGGATCAGCTTTTGGATGAAAAAATAGCCTCCATGGGGGGGATACACAACAAAATTGTTCAAAAGATTCTCATGATGATGAATTATTTCGAATTCCTCGATAATTGGGGCGAACTCAGGCAAAAGGGCCGGATGGAAAAAGAGGCCTTAGCTGACTATGATGAACGGACATTAGATCGGATAGAGAATGTCATAAGGCTTGTTAATACAATAGAAGAATTCGAGGAGATTTATCTTAAGCTCGACCCCCTGCAACTGCCTCTGTTCTATAGGAAGTTTCTCGAAGTGGAGTTCCATGGGACAGGACATCTCTTTGAGAGAATGGATAGTCAAAATGTGTTTGTGCTTCTCTGGATTACGGTGATTCTTGCACAGGGCGAAATCATCAATTTCAACCCAATCTTAGCTGATGTTGGGACAATGGAAATTGAAAATCGGGTGAAAAAAGTGGAGCAGGAGGTGTCGTCCATCAATATTGAGCGCCTCGACCTGACTATCCTCAGGCAGTTCAGAGATCAGTTGAGCCAAGAGAAATCCTCATTTATATTGGGGACCGGTTTTCAGCTAAGCATCTCATCAAAGACGCAGGCATTGGAGATTGCCTATAAAGACATATCCAGGGATATTGAAAGGGTAGCCTCCCTGTCAAAGAGAATACTTACCCGGCCAATTTCCGAAATACCACAGGAAGAGCTGAAGAGCTTGGAGAAATTGTTTTCTGATCTTGAGACTTTTTTCCAAAGCCATCTCAGGGTCGTTAAGGAAATCGATTCTACATTGAAATTGCCTGCAAAGCAGAAGAGATGGTTTCAGGAGACCAAGGAACTTAGAGAAACCTTGAGATCAAATTTCCTGAGCGTCATGTTTCGTCCTGAGTATCTGTATGCTGATCTTGCCCTCCTTTTTCATAACGCGCCCTCTCTCTTGAATTTTCTCCTCCCCGAATTCATGGCCCTTCAGGACCTCGACATCTCCGGACATACTTACTTAACTTCCCCTGTCACTGATTACATTATTGCTGCAACAAAAAAATTCCAGGCCTTGATTACGCATGACAGGCAGGGTTTCCAGGACATAGACTTCCTGCACAGGTTGGCTCAGAAGGAATTTGGACCCATGACCACTGGCATCGTGGGCCTCAGTGAACTACAGTTGGAAAACCTTGGGGAGATTATTGAGGGCTTTAAAAGCAACCCTGCCCTCTTTGACGCATTGGCCAAGTCATTCATATTTCAGGATCTCGGAAGAGTGCCTGCCCTTAGAAAAAAGTACAGCGAAGAGATCAACCCGGCAGACTTCGCCGGGGCAGGCGCACTTTTTGTGGAAAGGGAAAAAATCGCTGAAAGGTATGGTCTTAACGAAGATGAAAAGTCGTATCTTATTTTCTTGGTCAGGCATCACGCCTTGCTCCACCATACCGTACGGGGAGAGATATCATTTTCTGCCATACAATCGATCCTCTCCCCCCGTGACAAGGAACTCTTTGACGCATTTCTTGTATTTTCATTCATAATGCTTTCCGCAATCAGAGAAGATCTGATCCTTGAGGATCTGGCCATTCGATTTTTCCAGATAAGGGCCATGTGTCATAAGGTAATTGATGGTGAGATGACCCTTGAAGAAGAGTTAAACAAGGCTTTTGAGGAGAGGGGGTCCCTTTTTTGCGCCCTTGAAAGACACCAAACCGAAGGACTTCCCGCAGGTGTTTCATTAGCTGACTACCTGGAATCAAAGGAATGGGAAAAAATAGATAGGTCAAGAATTATCAAGGCTGGAAGGATGATTTTTGCGACAGAAAGGATCTTCAGGTTAAGGGGTATTAGGTATGTTGAATTCCAAGATCTCGTTAACCTTATGTTAGAGGTCCCTCTGAAATATATTCACAAGAAAAGAAAATTTCACAATGTTGGATACGCGACTTTTGAAAAAGAGGTCTATGAGGCCTTTCGTATATACAGAACCCTTCAAAGTTTAGCAGAACCGATGAGGCATTTCATGTTAGAACAGCTCATCGGGGATAGAGTGCGTATCTTTGGATATGAGAAGGTAGGCGGTTATTTAAGCTACGAGAGCCAGATCAAACTCCTCCTGGTGGGACTATTGGGAACAAAGAAGATCAGATCAAATGATGAGCCGGTCTCTCTCAGTTTTTTGGGCATGAGCGAGGAAATTGAAAAACGTTATGAGGCGGTCAACGGATGTCTTAACGAGCTTTCCATACAGAGACTCTGGGAAGAGAGGTACCAGTTGACCCATCTATTTACCGCCAAAACCGGGATCTTACTGAGGAAGGGAAGTTCCCCCAATCTTCTTTCCGTGAATTTTCAGGACCGCATATCCATCTCTCGTAAGATATCTTACCTGTCGTCTATTAATGATCTGGAACAACTGAAGAACTATTTTCATTACAGCTTAAGCTCTCTACGAAAACATCTTTTTTATACGGATGATTACGAGCTTCTCCTTGAAAAGGCCTTTGAAAAGAGGTTGACTGAAATTACGGATATGATATTGGACCGCGCGGAAAGACAGATGGGCCTGGTCAAGGATTTTGAGGATCTCCACAATCTGGTAAATGACCTTCTTGATCGATCCTGGGATATCGGCTTTTCCCGAGATCAGAAACACAGGCTGAACGATTTTTACGAGGTGAGAAAGGATACCTTGAAGAGAGAAAGGCTCTCAGAAATTGGAGGGATACTTGACAGCATCCATGATCCGCAGGAGTTGAAGGACTACTGGCAGAGCATCAAATGGTATTTGCAGGGAAACCGTCGATTTTTTGGAAAGGAATTTGAAAACCTCATTGCCAAAAAGTTTGACGCGGTTAGCGCTAAGATAGCTGCCAAGTGAAGCAGGATTGCCCACAAAAAGTAATTTTTCCGGGCGCGTCAATACATAAGATTGGGCAGAAACAGGATGATCTGAGGAAAGATCATCAGGATAAT
>CAZFSF010000051.1:0-18238 GCA_964522045.1 uncultured Desulfobacteraceae bacterium | reverse complement strand
GGGGACGGGTATTGATATATTGATTGACATGATTAAATTCGCCTGTTATCTGTACTTGGTATGCCACGAAAAGCCAGAGTTGATGCTGCAGGTGCGCTTCACCACATCATCGTGCGTGGAATCGAACGTCCATCGATAAGTAAGAAACTGATATGATCCTGATATATTGATGAAATGACTTTCATGCCAAGATTAGCCCGCCTCGATGCCCTGGTGTTCTTAACCACGTTATCATCTGTGGGATAGAGCGCCGAAAAATATTTAGGGGCAATAAGGACAAGGATAATTTTCTTGACCGGCTGGAGATCCTCTTACCTGAAACAAGAATAACCTGCTATGCATGGGCGCTTTTATACAATTATGCCCGTTTCTTATTCCCACCCCCATAGCAAGCTCCGGGGTGGCCGGAATGCGTCGGAATACTCAAGCGGCACTTGCCCTCTGATCTTGACGAGCGCTCAAGATAAAAATATTCAGCCCTTTTGTAGTTTCCCCTGTTGACATCCCCAAATATTCTGTATAACATATATATACATGGAAAATATGCTGTGTATTTCTGCTAAGAATTATCTCTTTCAAAACAAGTGGTTATCTTGAATTCATACAAAATGACATATTTATATGTTTAGGGAGGCTTAACCATGACAACTCAAATGATTGTTCGGGTCGAACCGAACCTAAAAAATAAAGTCAGTCAGTTGGCTAAAGCTGAAGGAAAAAATTTAAGTGAACTCGTGCGTGAACTTTTAGAGAAATACACAAAAGAAAGAGATATGAGTGCCTATATTGACAACTTGTGGGAGAAAATTGGTCAAAACTTCGCCCAAAACAATGTCTCGGAAGTCGACATTGAAAACGCAATAGAACAAGTGCGGTCAAAAAATGCTTAAAGTTGTCGTTGATACCAATGTTTTTATTTCTTCCTTTTTTGGCGGCATTCCAAGAGAAATCATTAACTATTGGAAAAAAGGAAAAATTACCCTATGCCTTTCTCAAGAAGTTATTGAAGAATATATTGAGGTACTTAACAGGCTTGGTCTAAAAGAAAAGAATGAAATACATAGCTTAACAAAATTATTCGCAGAGGGTTACAATTCTATTTTTGCAGCCAAAACACCCAACATTGAAGTTGTTGAAGACGATCCAGATGATAATAAATTCATTGAGTGCGCTGTGGCTCTCGACAGCAAAATCATTATTTCTGGAGACAAACACCTTAAGAATTTAAGAAAATATATCGATATCGAAATTATGTCTCCAAAAGAGTTTATTGAAATTATGACCAAAGAATAATCAAAAAGCAAAAAGAC
Source organism: uncultured Desulfobacteraceae bacterium (assembly GCA_964522045.1). Lineage (GTDB taxonomy): Bacteria > Desulfobacterota > DSM-4660 > Desulfatiglandales > Desulfatiglandaceae > Desulfacyla. The sequence goes on along the minus strand of CAZFSF010000051.1, from coordinate 16,928 downwards.
GCTTCACGGAATATTTGAAGATCCTGTTCGATTTTATTGATAAACACTACAAGCGGTTTCAAGGCGCCGGAGCCTGGCTTTACCGGCGATATTGGTGAGCCCGGGGCCTTGGGGACATCCATCAGTAAGTAAATAACTCCTATAACTGACAGGAATTACAGTTGAAAACAGAGTGTTTTAGGGGCATAGCGTGATGATGCGGTTGATTTATACGAGGGAAGACTGCGTTATGGCTGCAAGAGAAGCACGGCGGAGATAGCAGTTCTTGTATTCCTGACGCAGATTTACGCAGATTGCCACCGATCAAAAACAGAAAATCCGTGCACATCCTTGTTTATCTGTGTCCCAATAGAATTAGCACGAGAAGGGGAGGGTAGAAACATGATTAGAAGTATCAAAATGGTTATTATGGCAATGCCACTGCTCTTGTTGGTATGGGTTGGCGCCACCGGTGTTTATGCCCAACCATTAGGCTTAGGTTCGTCCAAGACACCACAACAACCCCAACAGAAAATTTTATCATCCGGCAATGGTAGGTTCGTTTTCGGCCAGATATCCGGCTCCAGCAAAGACCAGTTCATGCTTGATACAGCTACGGGCCGGTTATGGCGAATTGGAGAGAGTGGAAAACTTGGAACATTTTTAAAATCCATTCCATATCGCAATGCAAAAGGAGAATGTACTATTCTGCCTGAAGAGATCTCAGATGCAGCATCAAAGAAGTCAGGGGATAAATAGTGTCTGAACAAAAAATCCTAGTTTTCGTTCGGACACTACAAATAGCCTATGCACAAAAAAGGCATCATGTCTCCTCATAGACGTGATGCCTTTCAAAAATCATTTCTCATGAATTACAGCTTGGTAACGTTCTTGGCCTTAGGCCCGCGGTCGCTTTCTTCAATCTCGAAGCTTACCCTGTCACCTTCATTAAGCGTTTTGAATCCGGCCATATTAATCGCTGAGTGGTGAACAAACAGGTCCTGACCCTCTTCCTGCTCAATAAATCCAAACCCCTTTCTTTCACTGAACCATTTTACAACTCCTTCTCCCAAAGCGCCAACCTCCTTTCTCAAGTTTTTGGCATGGTCACACGCCCACGGTCGACCCTCTGGCAAAAGATAATGCTTTTTCAGAGTAAACTCGACCCGCAAATGCAGCCAGGCCATTAGTGCAATTTATCGTATTATAGGGCTCCATCAGGGGTCAAGAAAAAAATCGGCGGTTTTCAGTGTGGCTTTTTTTCAGTTTGCAGAGATGGGTTTTTCTTTTCCGCCTTTTTTTCCAGCATCTGGTCCAAATTTGTAAAAAAGGCATTGTGCTGCCACTCCGGGATTACATAGACCCAGCGGCTCACATGGGCATTCTGTTCTGTTGCCTCAGCAGTCAGTTCTTCCTCGCTTTTTTCTGTAGCAGGTTTCTTCTTCGTGGATGAGACAGTTTGAACTTTTGCCTCTTTCACAGGGCCGGGTTTTTGATAATTGACTCCAATTCGCAAATAGCAGGGAATGGCCCCTGAGCAGGCTTTTCCTGGATATATACGATAGGTCAACCCGTTAAAAAGATGGTATTCCAACCGGGAAGAAGTCTCCTTCTCGATCGATTCCGGGGCGGCCGAGAGGCTTTTCACGTCTTCGATCTGGATCGAGGATAGGGCATTCGATAGCCGATTGAGAGAAGATTTTTTGATTTTCCGCTTCGCTAACGGATCGATCAATTTGAAATCCTTCCCCTTACCGTCCCGTTCAAAACGATAATGCAACGGCTTTCCACCCGGTCCCGTGCACGAGATACTTTTAACCTCTTTGGCATCAACCTTAACCGGGCTTTTTGCCAGCCAGGCCGATGGTCCGGTTTCAAACGATGAAAGGATCGTGTCGATCAGATAAATATCGGGGCCCTTGTGCAGCATCACATACTGGCCGTCGGGCATCTTTCTCTCTTTCCCCTTCATCCTGGTTTCACCCAACAGGATGCCCAACAGGGGCTTTCCTTTTTTATCTTTTATCCGTATTCTGGCTCCTCTATCTTCTTCCGGGGTCTCACTGTCACCGGGGGATTTCAGGGACAGCCGTTTTAGGACCTTCTCAGAAGACGCAAATCTACGCCCAACTTTAACCCGTTTTAAGGTCTTAACAAGGTCAGAGATCTTAGAAAAATCAGCAGGGTATCCGAAACGCTCTTCCACGACCCACGAATCCCCCTTTTTCATAAGGGAAACAGTGTCTGCCGGTGTCTTGATAACAATGGAAGCGATCTCATTGGCCGGAAGCTGTTCTATGAGATATGCCCCCATCTCTCCTGAGGAAGAGGAGCTGTTTTGTAAATGGATAATCAGGGTTCCTGCTCCCGCGAGAACCCCCAAGACAACCAATAGAATAACAAGGGTCTTTATCTTCATTTTTTCTTAAACTTCCTGTGCTTGTAAATGGCAAAACCTATCCCGATTAGAGAAATTAAAAAGGGCATGAGAAATATGTTGAGTCCTTTGAGTGTGGCGCCCAAGGTCTCGATGCTGGCCCGGAGGTTTTTTCGAACCTGTTTCAGCTCCCGGTTGATGCTCTGTCTCTGCGCTTTGAATTTGGCGACCTCGGCCTCCTGCTGGGGACTGATAATCATTTTTTGAGATACATCTTTTTGGTCTTCAAGCTGACGGAGTTTTTGATTGGTTTCCTCCATCCGCTTGACCAGTTCCTTCTCCTTTGTCAGCCAACGTTCCTGTGCGCTCCTTTTCAGCTTTATCACCGCTGTAAACGGTCTTTCAAATTTTCCCCGGGACCTGAGACCGATCAAATCGTCGCTCCCGGTGAGGATCTCAGAGGCATTGGAGAGAAAGTTCAGATTGTCGTTGAACATCTCTGAAATGGCGAGCCCGAAAAGATTGCTCCGCTGGACATAAAACTGGTCGGCCAACATATCGGCATCAGAGACAATAATGACTGTCGCCGGCTTTTTCCCCTCCTCGATGTGCGCCTCTTTTTCTTTTTCAGGGGCCTTTGAATCGGGGTCCTTCAATGCGGGCCGGCCCGCGGGGAAGGCCGTCTTAAACTTGCCCCGGATGCGCACCACGATATTGAACCGCTCTCCTGCCGAGACAAAATCTTTCTTGATTGCCTCCACCCCCAAATATGCCTTGAAGGCATCCATAAGGGCAGAATTCTTACTGGAGTCAACCAGCGGTTCAAATTCGTAATCCACATCGCCGGACTTCTTAATCGCCCCGGCTATGGGGAAGAGCATGCTCTCCAGTCCTGCCGTAATGACGGCATCTTTGTTAAAGGCTTCTCCTCTGGCGGAGATCATCAGAGGGTTGTCCTCCATGCTGTTATTACCGGTCCTGACCCGGGTCGGTTGATCAAAATCGGCCACTGCCTGAGTAGAATCCATGGATATTCCCCATGCTTTGAAGACCTTGTCCAAAGAGGCGCCGGAGGAGCGCATAAACTGCCGCTGTCCCTGGCTCCTGTCTGAGACACAGAAGGGGTCCACAAAGATGAGGGCGTTTCTGCCCGAAAGGACATACTGGTCGATGGCGTATTCCAATTGTGGACTCAGATCTTTCGGGTATATGATTAGAAGCAGATCGAGCAAGGGATCGATTTTCTGGACCGAGGGATTGATCTGCCGGACATCATATATCTTCTTCATCTCTGTTACAAAAAGCCACTCTGTCCCGGGCCTCTGACCCGGCATGGGAGGCCTCCCGCCTGTCCCGAAAACCGGAAGACTGCTGATAATTCCCACCACCATTTTTTTTGATGACTGAAGACCTTGAATGATACTGGTGAGGTCGTATTCCAATATCTGCTCTTTGGCAGGGTCCAGCAATTCAATGACATCTTCCTGATCCGCAGATACAAAGACCAGCCCGCAATAAATCTTCCCCCCCGGGGCTCTCATCGGGCGGACACCATACTTCTCCGCCCATTCCTCTTCGTCAGAGTCGGGTCTTGGATCATATACCTCCACTTTGATCCGGCCTTTGCTGGCATGCTTGTATTCAGAGAGAAAATCCTTTACCTCTTTGGCGTAGATCTTGATATTCGCGGGGATGTCGGGGTTGCTCTGGGAGTAAAAAAATTTTATGGTGACCGGCTCAGATAGAGACGAAAGGATATTTTTCGTTCCGTCGGAAAGAGAATAGCTGTTGTCTTCAGTGACATCCCAGCGGATATTAGCATAGGAGACAATAATGTTTACAAAGATCAGGATGAGGAAGAGGGCCACCAATCCAGTGACGGACAGGAGCGCCTTTTTATAATCGTAACCTTTCCCTTTAGCCATTCTCCGTGCCTCCTTCAGCAGGGCATTTTTGCACTATGTAATGCCTGAAGCTACCTAACTCCAGTTCCCAATTTCCAATTTCCAATTTCCAGTTTCAAATTTCACGATGCCCTGCGGTTTTGCAGGATCACGCCATTTGCAAAGAGCATAAAAAACATGACGGAGATAAAATAACAGAGATCGCGAAGGTCTATTACTCCCCGCTCCATGGAAGCGAAATGGGGCATAAAACTGAAACCCGATACCACATCAACAAGCCATACAGGGGCCCATCCGGAGAGTATGTCTGTTACCGGAGGCCACCCCGCAAGGACCAGGAACAGACATATAACCACTGACAGTATGAAGCTGATCACTTGGTTTCGCGTCATGGCGGAGGTCATGCTTCCCACGCTCAGATAAGCACCTGCCATGAGAAAGCTCCCGAAATAGGCACAAAAAATAGCCCCCAGATCCGGGTCGCCCAAATAAATAACAGTGAGGACCATGGGGAAGGTGAGGAGCAGCGCCACACCTATAAACAGCCATGCAGCCAGGAACTTCCCTAAAATGACCTCGGTAAGGGTAACGGGGAGGGTCAAGATTAATTCGATAGTCCCGGTACGGCGTTCCTCTGCCCAGAGCCGCATGCCCACGGCAGGGACCAGGAAGAGGAAAATCCAGGGATGCCATTCAAAAAACGTCCGGAGGTCTGCCTGGCCTATCTCATAAAAATGGCTCAGGGAAAAGGTGAAAAACCCGCATAACAGCAGGAAGATCACGATAAAAACATATGCCACCGGAGATCCGAAATAGTCTGCAAATTCTCTTCTAAGGATTCCGGCAGTGTTTCTAAAAAAATCTTTCATACTTCCCTCTCAATTGAATCGGGCATTGTAACCATGCGAAACACTTCGTCCAGACGACCTTTTTCCATGGAAAACGTCTCCACTGAGAATCCCTTTTCAAGGAGATGGTGGAGAATCAAATCTGTCGGTGGTGCAGGCGTTCCCTTTGGAAAAACGCGGAGGGTTAGCTCTATTTCGTCTTCATTGACAATTTCACTCTTTTCGATCTCCGGGATATCGTTCACATTTTGAACGATATCTTTTCCATCGCCCTTTTTAATGGTAAAGCAGATTGTTCCATGAAGGGCCGACTTTGCCATGAGCCTTTCAGGCGTATCGTCAGCCACAATCCGGCCCTTGGCGATGATAATCACCCTCGTGCACACCTCGCTCACTTCTTCCAATATATGGGTTGAGAGGATGATCGTTTTATCGCGGGCCATTTCACGGATCATGGCGCGAATCTCATATTTTTGGTTTGGATCAAGACCATCCGTAGGCTCATCCATGATGAGATATTCCGGGTCATGGAGGATACTCTGCGCGAAACAGACCCTCTGTTTAAATCCCTTGGAAAGGGTGTTTATGGTCTGAAACCGGACCTCTGTGAGGAAACAGCGTTCAAGAATCTCTTCTATACGCCTTCTCTTGAAGTCACCGGAAAAACCTCGCATCCCTGCGATAAAACCGAGAAACCCGATAACTGTCATATCAGGATAGGCAGGGGCATTTTCAGGCAGATAGCCGATCTTCCTCCTCGCCGCCAAGGACTCCCCGATAATGTCGCTCCCCCCGATAGTAGCCGTCCCTGATGTGGGGGGAAGGAAGCCTGTGATCATCCTCATGGTGGTCGATTTTCCCGCGGCATTGGGACCTAAGAAGCCTAAGACTTCTCCGCGGCCCACAGTGAAGGAAATGTCGTCAACAGCGCTATTTTCACCGAAATATTTACTGAGATGGCTTACTTCTATCATGTAATGCCTTCCTGTAGATTTGTTGAGTGGTTGAGTCCCGCCTGAGGCGAGATTGAGTTGCTAATTTACCGCTAATCTCACGATCTGGAATGTATTGACAAAAAACATAATATTATCCAACCAATAGTCAAGGGGAGGGCTCTAATTTCCTTAAGTTTTCTCTTGCAAAATCGATTGTATTATCCAGTTCTAAGGCAAGTTTATAGTGCCGAATGGCCATTTCTCTCTCACCCATATCCCTGTAATTGGACGCTATATTGGCATAGTCAATGGCTGAAGTCGGATCAAGCTTGAGGACGTTCCGGAACGACTCAATCGCCTTTTCATGCTCCTTGAGTTTGAAATAACAAAAGCCTAAGAGGTTATGGACATCTGTTCTTTCACCATCATATTGTTTAGCTTTTTCAAGGATTTTTATAGCATCGGCGTATCGTTCCTGCTCCTTTAAGCAGACCCCCATATAGGAATAAATGCTGGGGATGTCTTCCCTTTTGGGCCCCAGTTTCAAGGCCTCCTTTAGGCAGGACAGGGCCGTTACAGGCTCATTGAGTGAAAGGTGAGATAAGCCTAAAAAGAACTTCACATAATATCTGTCCGGCAGCAATCGATCCATTTTTTTCAATTCAGACAGTGCCCACTCAGGGTCTCCGCCCTCTGCTATCAGTTTGGCGGAGAACATCCCCACGCTGGTGCCCACGGCGCGTTCCCTGAAATGGGCGCCGGGTATGATAGTATAAAATGCGGGTATCTTCAGTTTGGGGTGCGTCACGTTAAGGACAATGACCTCCATATTTATGCGGGCCAGGGCCGCAATACAGTTTTCCACTTCGACCCTGATATTGTCATTGGAGATATCAGGAAGAGTATTAATATCGACCTCTGTTTCGGAATGGATAACGAAATCGGCTTGGGAGAGGTCCGTGAACTTGGGAAGACCGCTTGCCACATAATTGGAAGCGGAATTAAAATCACCGGCCAATTGAGCAACCTCGGTTAAGGCGCGGCTCAAGGCCTTTTGAGGGTCGGGCGTTGTGCCCGCGGTCCAGACGATCTCGCTTTTTTTAGGGAAGGTGGCAGGGTCATAAGCAAGGACGCCGACTGAGGGTATTCCCATACCCAATGAAAAGTCTGAGGCAAAGAGTTTTATGCCTGCCTTTTGGTATTTGCCGATCATTTCCACCAAGAGAGGATCAGAGAGATTGCCGAGATTGATGGCAGGTGTCTTCAGCCTGCCCCTGCTCACAATGGATGATGCATGCCTTTCCACCAGCTCACAGATCCCCTGGCTGATTGCTTCTTCCACACAATTCCCGGCAGATGGGCCGTTGAACTCATTGATGGCAAAAAACCAGTCAAAGGGAATAAGGACTTCTTCTCCCAGGGTCATGTTGTATCCCATGGTCCATTTGAGGGGCAGCCGTGAAAAGACCTCTCGGGCCCGGTCCAATTCCTTGGAATCATCATGTACGGATTTGGCTATTGCCTCAAAAGGGAGAGCACGGTCTTTGACGTTTTTGTATTCATCAACAATGAAATTTTCAGGGTTCTTGGAGAAACTGAAGAAACTGAACCTCTCCGCCAACTCCATAACGGCGCTCGCCTCGGATTGATTCGGGGTGCCCCCCTTTCCCATCTGCTTCTTAGTCCCGATTATCTCTTCGGCATCACGGCCGCATACGCTAAAGTAAATGGGTATATCAAGCCTCCCATTATCGATCCGGACGGTCTCTTCAAGGATATCCAAGTCCACTTCCCTGAGCCTATCCCTGAACCGCCGCACCGTTTCTTCAGGTGAAAAAATCTTATCCTGATCAAGGGTGTATCCCTTATATGCGTCTTCTAAAATAACTTTATGGGTCAAAATTGTAGATCTCCCTTGGCCAACCCCTCATCCATATGGATGGGGGTGGCTGATTAGAAACGTGATTGAAGGAAAATATTAGAAACAGCCGAGGAAAAGCACTATTTCATTAACCCCGCCTCTTTATAATATTTCATGGCGCCGGGGTGGATGGGCGCTGACAGACCCTGCAGCATCCCTTCTTTGGTCAGCACTTCATAGGCCGGGTGAAGCTTTTTAAAACCGTCGAAATTTTCAAAGACCTCTTTCGTAATGGCGTAGACCACATCATCCGGTACCTTGGCAGATGTCACGAATGTGGCTTTCACCCCAAACGTGGATATGTCTTCCTTATTTGCAGCTCCCGGATAGAACTTGACAGGAATGGTTGCAGGTGCGTAATAGGGGAATTTGGCAAGAAGTGCGTCGATGGTGGTAATCGGCACAATGCAGACCTTCCTCCTCCCTGCCGTGGCCTCCTTGATGGCGCCGCTGGGATGACCGACAGTATAAAAGAAGGCATCTATCCGCCCATCCTGCAGGAGCCCGGGCGCTTCGGCAGCCTTCACATGCTCGGCAATAATATCCTCTTTGTAGTCAATTCCGGCTGACATCAAGGCATCAATGGAGTTCTGCCGCTGGCCTGAGCCGGGGTTTCCGATATTGACCCTTTTTCCTTTAAGATCGCGGATTGTCTTGATCCCAGCGTCCTCAGCAGCAACCAAGGTTACAGATTCGGGATGGATACTGAATACGGCCCGCAGATCCTTTTGCGGCCCTTTATCCTTCCATTCGGCCAGACCGTTCCACGCCTGATACTGGCGGTCTGACTGGACAATGCCGAATTCCAGGTCCCCTGACATAACGGCGTTTACATTAAAAACAGATCCTCCGGTGGATTCAACCGTGCAACGAATCCCGTATTCCTTCCGTTTCTTGTTAATGATCTTGGAAATCGCCCCACCTGTGGGATAGTACACTCCGGTAATCCCGCCTGTTCCAATGGTCACAAACCGGGTCTTTGCCTGAACTGCAGAAGTTTGCATCCCTGCGCTTAACATGACACCAAGACAGATGGCGCCTGCCAAAAAAATAATTTGTCTCATTGTTCCACTCCTTTCCTTTGTCCGGGCCGTATCCAAGAGATGGTTAAGTCGTTGAGTCCCGACTTGGCCGGGACTCAACCATTCTGCCACTTAAGAAAATCTGATGAACAAAAACTAACGCATTTCTCTTATTGCGTCAAGATTTCTCCTCTGTTCCTGATAGTCTCAGGAGATTCCGCTTGTTCGAGGATACTTCTCAGGGTAGAGCAGATTGAAGGCCCAAGCCCTATATATTGTAGAGCTTTTATGATTGACACACAACATCTTCTTTTATATAATATTCATATCAAAGGCAATTTTGACCGAATCGAGAGAAAAATGAACAGAAAACCAGGACTTCAAATATACGATGAGAGCAAGATCAAGACCCTCAGCTCCCTCGAACATATCCGCCTCCGTACCGGCATGTATATCGGGCGGCTCGGTGACGGCTCTACCTATGATGACGGCATCTATATACTGCTCAAAGAGGTAGTGGACAATGCCATTGACGAGTTTATCATGGGGCACGGGAAGAAGATCACCATTGCCATAAAGGATAACTTCGTTACCGTCCGCGATCATGGCCGTGGGATCCCTTTAGGGAAGGTCATTGATTGCGTGTCTGTCATCAACACAGGGGCAAAGTATAATGACGATGTTTTCCAGTTCAGTGTCGGCCTGAACGGTATCGGCACCAAGGCTGTCAATGCGCTCTCATCCCACTTCAAGGTTATGGCTTATCGCGATGGTAAGTTTAGCGAGGCCGTTTTTGCAAAAGGGAGGCTGAAATTCAAGAAAAAGGGAAACAACTCCAAGGAACCGGACGGTACCTACGTCGAGTTTCTCCCCGACAGGGAGATCTTCGGAGATTATGGGTTCAACATGGAGTATGTGGAACGGCGCATGTGGAACAGCGCCTGTCTTAACAGTGGGTTGTGTCTCATTTGCAACAGGCAGAAATTTGAATCGAAAAAGGGACTGCTTGACCTACTTTACTCCGAGGTAGGGGATGAAACAGTCTATGAAATTATTTACTACACAGGAAAATATCTGGAGTTTTCATTTACACACTCCAACAACTATGGTGAGACCTATTTTTCGTTTGTAAATGGACAGTTTACAACGGATGGTGGGACGCATCAGACCGCCTTTCGCGAAGGAATCCTGAAAGGAGTGAACGAGTTCTTCAAAAAGACCTATTCGGGCGTGGATATTCGTGACGGTATTGCCGGGGCAGTGGCAGTAAAACTCAAATCACCGGTGTTCGAAAGCCAGACAAAGAATAAATTGGGCAATACAGAGGTCAGGGGCTGGATTGTTGCAGAGGTTAAGTCTGCAGTGGTTGACTTTCTCCATAAGAATACGGGGACAGCCAGAAAACTTGAAGAAAGGATTTTGAGCAACGAACGACTGCGAAAGGAATTAAATACAGTCAAGAAGGAGGCAAAGGCGGCCGCCAAAAAGATCGCCATCAAAATCCGCAATCTGAAGGACTGCAAATACCATCTCCAGGACGGCACCAAAGGGGAGAACTCAACCGTTTTTGTTACCGAAGGTCAATCCGCCTCCGGTTCCATGGTTTCAACCCGTGATGTTTACACCCAGGCGATTTTCTCCCTGCGAGGAAAGCCTCAAAATGTCTTTGGGAAGAATAAGGCCGCCATTTACAAAAACGAAGAACTTTACAACATGATGATGGCCCTGGGTATCGAGGATAACATAGAGAACCTTCGTTACGCCAAGATCGTCCTTGCCACAGATGCGGATCATGACGGGTTTCATATTCGCAACCTGCTCCTGACCTTTTTTCTCAACTATTTCGAAGATCTGGTTTCTGCCAACCGCGTTTATATCTTGGAAACGCCGCTCTTTCGCGTCAGAAACAAAAAAGAGACCCGATATTGCTACAACGAAAAGGAACGGAATGCAGCCGTGGACGAAATTGATAACCCTGAAATAACCCGATTCAAGGGTTTAGGCGAAATCTCGCCGAAGGAATTTGCCCAATTCATTGGTGAGAAGATGCGCCTCATCCGGGTCAATGCACGGTACATAAAGAATGTTCCCGAGACACTCCGGTTTTACATGGGAAAAAATACGCCTGAGCGCAGGGATTTCATTATGGAGAATTTGATCTGATGGCCTATGTCAGCAAGGTTTTTAAGAACAATTTCTTAGAGTATGCATCCTATGTGATAAAAGACAGGGCCATTCCCCACGTCGACGATGGGTTAAAGCCGGTTCAGCGGCGGATCCTCCATTCCCTCTTTGAATTGGATGACGGCAAGTTTAACAAGGTTGCTAACGTGGTGGGAAATTGTATGAAATATCACCCTCACGGTGATGCCTCCATCTATTCAGCCCTCGTGGCCTTTGCCAACAAAGATCTCTTTATTGATAAACAGGGAAATTTTGGGAATATTTTCACCGGGGACGAGCCATCAGCGGCGCGATATATCGAGTGTCGGCTGCTCCCTTTAGCCAAAGACGTCTTCTACAACCCCGAGATCACAGAATATGAAAATTCTTACGATGGCCGGAACCGTGAGCCGATCACCTTTCCGGCAAAAATTCCTGTGCTGCTGGTTCAGGGAGCCGAAGGGATTGCTGTTGGCATGTCCACGAAAATCCTGCCCCATAACCTGAATGAGGTGGTTGAGGCGGTGATATCCTGTCTGAAGGGAGAGCCCTTTACGCTATTTCCGGACTTTTTGACAGGGGGCTTTGCGGATGTATCAGAGTATAATGACGGTAACGGGAAGATCCTGGTGCGGGCGAAGCTCGATACCAAAGACCCCAAAAAACTTATTATCCGGGAGTTGCCCTTTGGATCTACCACCGAAAGCCTGATCAACTCTATTGAGGCTGCGGCAAAAAAGAACAAGATCAAGATCTCCACTATCGACGATTACAGCGCAGAGAATGTTGAGATCGAAATTAAGTTAGCCCGGGGTGTGTACGCAAGGGATACGGTGGACGCCCTTTTTGCCTTTACGGATTGTGAATCATCTATCCCGGTAAACCTTCTGGTCATTAAAGACAGCATGCCCACCGTTATGACGGTAGGTGAAGTTATTGAACATCATGCCGAAAGATTGGTCGAGATTCTGACTGCAGAGCTGATACTTGAACGGAAGCAGTTAGGGGACAGACTCCATGCACGGACCATCGAGCAGATATTCATAGAAGAACGTATTTACAAACAGATTGAGGAAAAGACGACCAGGGAGGGGGTCTTTAAGGCTGTGGTTGATGGGTTCAAGCCGTTTTCAAAACAGATCAGATGCGAGGTCACTACTGAGGATATTGATCGTCTCTTGAAGATCGTTATCCGGCGCATCTCCCTTTACGACATCAACAAGGTCAAACAGGAGATGCAGGAGATTCAGAAACGGATCAAGGAGATCAAGCACCACCTTTCCCATATTACGGACTACGCCATCGCCTTTTTGAAAGAGGATATTATCACCAAACATGGCCATGATTATCCGCGCCGGACAAAAATCATCTCTTTTGGGCAGGTCGATGTTCGGGAAGCGGCCCAGCGCAACCTGAAGCTCCGCTATGACCCGAAAACCGGGTACATCGGGCACGAGGTAAGCGGGAACGTACTGCTTGACGTTTCACAGTATGACCGTGTCCTGGTGCTCCGCAAGACCGGGGCATACTCGGTGATTGATGTGCCCGGAAAACTGTTTGTGGACAAGGGGATGCTTTACTGCGGATTTGCAGACCATGAGACATGCGCAGAAACCGTCTTCACCCTTGTTTATAAGAACGAAAAGGGGCATCCCTATATTAAGCGATGCCGCATCGAAAAGTTCATCCTCAACAGGGGGTACTCCATCATTCCCGATAATTGCACCGTGTTAAAGGCGACGACATTGGAAGATGTCTCCCTGGTCATTCATTACAAACCCAAACCCCGTCTGCGGGTTCTTCAAGAAACATTCAGCATCTCTGATTATGTCATCAAAGGAGTCAAGGCCCGGGGAGTGCGTCTTGCAAGCAGAGAAGTAAAGTCTGTTAGGTTTGTGATGGATCTGGAATGAGGCTGAACAGCTTGGTCTTTCATAGCATTTCCAAGAAATCTTCCAATGAAAGTTCGTTGAGTTCCTGCTTTAACTCTTCATCGCTTGCCCTTTTATCTTTTAGATCATTGATTGACAGGGGATGAATCATTTTCAAAAGGCTCTCGTCATCCATATTATCAAGCCATTGGGTTACAGACTGTACCGGCATTCTAATCTCTTCCAATTCCTCCCACAGGGCATCAGCCACCCGCTTTGGATCTCCGGCAGCAAGGTGGGGAGCGACAAAGTACTTGTCAAGGATAACTGATAGTGGGATATATACCTCCCTTTGGATGAGATGCTGCAGTTTCTGCCTGTAGGCAATTTCGTAGAGAGCTGCTGACATATCTCCTTTAACCATATCTTTGTTGATGAGCACGCCGTATTTAGAGCGAAGGGTGCTGTGGGCTCTCAGAGGATCAGGAACCCACGATTCAAATTCCGAAAAGTCGCCTTCAGTCCCCTCGGGGGGGTCCCCGGTTAACACTTCGGCGTCTGCGGTATGGCCGGGTGTGGGTGGTTTCCGGAATACTCCAACCCTATCTCCAGGCGTTAAAGGGAAAAAATCTCCGTTACTTGTTTCATAGCCCACTTCATGGTGCCCACAGGTCGGACATTTTCGAGATGTGATTACACCGACAACAATCTCATCGTTCCCCATTTCTCAAATTCCACCTTTCACAAAGGATCATAATAAGGGTTCACGGGTTCAGCGCTGCCTTTGTGCATTGTTATAACGAATACCACGCGCAAAGGGATGGCCTATAAACGGAAACTAAAAACTATCAGCTTTCATTTTGACTTGTCAAGGTATGAGGCATTGAATAGAGTTCTGGGGAAGAGACAGCCTTGGAGCAGGATTCAAATTGCTGTTTCATGGCCAGCCTGCTTGATACTGACAAAAATGACCTGGACCAAGGTGTTGCTGTGATGCTTGACCGGAGAATGAATAAAGGTTAAAATGCGATGAGATGAAAACAGGTACCTCCTGAAGCTTATGACCCTGCTCCTCCTTTATGTGGCCTTGGCCCTCGGCGTTTCGTTTGTGTGTTCAATTATGGAAGCCGTGCTATTGAGTGTAACACCTTCTTTCGTTGCGCACATGGAGCGAGACCGTGGGAGGGTGGGACGAAAGCTGCGGGCCTACAAGGACCATGTGGACCAGCCACTCGCCGCTATCCTGAGCCTGAATACCATCGCCCATACCGTGGGTGCCGCCGGGGCTGGAGCTCAGGCAGCTGCCGTTTTTGGAAATGCGTACGTGGGCATTATTTCAGGCGTGCTGACCTTTCTCATTCTTGTGGTTTCTGAGATTATTCCCAAGACGTTGGGGGCCGTTTATTGGAGACAGCTTACGCCGGTCGTCGTAAGGATGCTCGGCCTGACGATCCGGATCATGTGGCCACTGGTGAAGATGGCGGATGGCCTGACAAAGCTGATCGCACGCGGCAAGGAAAAAGTATTTTTCCATCGGGATGAGTTTATTGCCCTTGCTGAAGCAGGGGCGCAGGAGGGCGTCCTACACGAAGAGGAATCTCGCATTCTGAAGAGTCTTTTCCGTTTTCGCCAGGTACGTGCCCGCGATATCATGACGCCTCGCACCGTTATCTTTGCCCTTGCCGAGGCCTTGACCGTGGCAGAGGCGATGGAGGCTCATCCCGACCCCAGCTTCTCCCGAATTCCCGTCTATGGGAAGGACCGCGACGAAGTGAAAGGGTTTGTTTTGAAGAGTGACATGCTCCTCGATGCAGTAAATCTGCAGGGGGAGACAACTCTCTCACATTTGAAGCGCCCGATCCCGGTGATCCCGGGCGACCTGCCGCTCCATGAACTCTTTGATCGTCTTGTAAACGAGCGAACCCACATGGCTCTCGTGGCTGATGAGTATGGCGGTACCGAGGGGGTCGTTACCATGGAGGATGTAGTTGAGACGCTGTTAGGTCTTGAAATCGTGGACGAGGGTGACAAGGTTCAGGACATGCAGGAACTGGCCCGCCGGCAGTGGCGGAAACGTGCCCTTCGTCAAGGAATCATCCCGGAAACCGCGAATGGTGAACCATAAAAGGGATAGTAAACGTAAGACGTTGAAAAGTCTCTGGGAAGGTTTAATTTCATGGATGACAAGATAGCCCTCGTTGCACAAAAACTTGTAAAAGGCGGCAGGAACCTCGTTTTCACCGGCGCCGGCATATCCACCGAAAGCGGGATCCCTGACTTCAGAAGTAAAGGCGGTATATGGGAAAAATACCGGCCGGTTTATTTTGACGAGTTCATGTCCTCGAAAGATGCCCGGATAGAATATTGGAAAAGGCACCGTGCACTTTACCCCGATCTCAAAAAGGCCAAACCTAACCCTGCCCACATGGTGGTTGCCGAACTCCATGAACTGGGTCTGCTTGAGGCCGTTATCACCCAGAATATTGATGGTCTGCATCAGGAATCCGGTATTCTGGAGGAGAACGTCATTGAACTCCACGGCAATACCCGAAGAGTACGCTGCATGAGTTGCGGAAAAACCGCTCCCCTGCATGAAATCCACAGGCGTATAGAAAAAGGAGACCTGGCCCCGGAGTGTGAGTGCGGTGGTTATCTCAAATCGGACACCATTTCCTTCGGTCAGGCCATGCCGGAGGGTGAGATGGAAAGGGCAACAGAGTTATCCCGAACCTCCGAATTCTTTATGGTCGTGGGATCCACACTCCTGGTTCACCCTGCCGCTGCCATGCCAGGCCATGCCAAAGAAAACGGTTCATTCCTGGTCATCGTCAATCTTTCTGAAACTCCCTATGACAATGTGAGTGACGTGCTGATCCGGGGAAAGGCAGGCGAAATACTCCCTGAGATATTGAAAGAGGCGAGACGGTTGGCCGGGATTCGGGATAAAGGTGCGTGAGGATTGTGCGGAAGGATCTACAATCATATGGGTGATAATAAATCAGAAGAGGTAAGTAAAGAGCGGATCAGAACGCTTGTTGGAAACCTCATTGATGGACAAAGCACCATGACGTTAGCTACGGCCCAAGGAGATGCTGCCTGGGCCGCGCCGGTCTATTACGTCTTTTGCAGATCCGCCTTCTATTTTTTCTCTGACCCGGGATCGAGACATATCCAGGAATCATTGGCAAGCTGCCAGGCGTCTGCAGCCATACATTCAGTTGCGTCTTCATGGGAGGAAATCCGGGGGGTCCAGATGTCAGGGAGCATAGATAGGGTGTCCGGAAAATTGGAGGGTGTGGAGGCCATCGCTAAATACTTGAAGAAATTCGGTTTTGCACAAGACTTTTTTTCGAAAGACCAGGCCCTGGATCTGGATGCTTTCGCAAAACGCTTTCACGTCAGGCTTTACAAATTCAGGCCCACGCTCATCTACTATCTGGATAACAGCATACGTTTCGGGTTCAGGGAGGCGATCGATATTTGACCCCATTCATTGAAAATTCCGAATGGTTACTTCAAACCAAGACCGAGTCTGTAAACCCAGTTGAGAATAAACATCGCAACGATTAGCCAGCCTGCATGGAAGGATTTCAGTAAATGGCGCAGACCGCTTACAACCCTGACACCTATTAAGAGGGCTGTCATGTGCCATGCGAACAGGAGAGCGGTTGCTATATATGTCAAACAGGCCAGGGGGGCGTTGTAAAATGCAAAACCCCAGTTACCTTCAGCGATTGCCCAGAAAGAACGGGTAAAACCGCAAAACGGGCACGGATAACCTGTCAGGCTGAGAAAGGTGCATTTCTTCAAAGGTAGAAGATCGTATGAAATCAGGTGTGGCAGCAGCAATGCTATCCCTGTAATGAGGGCGAGGGGGAGGTGCGCCACGACCACATCCCAGTAAGAAT
>CAZFSF010000050.1:0-18425 GCA_964522045.1 uncultured Desulfobacteraceae bacterium | reverse complement strand
ACAGTTAGGATAGATGGAAAATTTTCCATATATTGCCTATATAGCATGGAAAAAAGTCCATCTATTGTGATATTGATGTATAAAAAATGGAAAAACTCCTATTAATTTTTCCATCTATTACAGGATAGCGTTGATAGCATGGAAAATTCAAGAACACCGCAGTCCAGCTTGAGCAGCGGGACGCGAATTCTCCCAAATTTAAGGAAGATTCTTTCATTTCAAGTTCGCTCGCTAACCTCGCTGTGAATTTTCAAAAAAATTTCGACCAGATCCTAAACTCCGGCTCATGGATCAAGTTCGACAGGTCCTGCGGTATCACCACTACGCCTATCGCACCGAACAAACCTATTGCGATTGGATCATGCGCCATATCCGGTACCATGGGGGTAAGAAGGACTGCACCACCCTCTTCCCGGAATCCCTTCATCCCCTCATGAAAAGTCAGGTTGAAGCGGTTGAAAAGCTTCACCAAAAGGACCTGGCAGATGGATATGGGGAGAGGTCTATCTCCCGGGTGCCCTTGCCCGTAAATACCCCAATGCCGCCAAATCCTTCGGCTGGCAATATGTGTTCCCCTCAAAGACACGCGGCACAGACCCCCGCTCAGGTCAAACGCGACGTCATCATATGCTTGAATCCGGGCTCCAAAAAGCGGTGAAGGCCGCCGTGGGAAAGGCGGGCCTTAGAAAACCTGTCGGCTGTCATACCTTTCGCCATTGTGCAGTTTATCCCGCCTCTTAAGGCGGGGCCACCCACCTGCTTGAAAACGGGGTTAACATCCGGGTCGTACAGGAATTGATGGGCCATGCCGATGTGAAGACGACTGAGATCTATACCCATGTAATGGAAAAGGACATTTCCGTCGTCCGAAGTCCACTGGATGGGCTTGAGTGAATCTGCCCGGCCTCGACCAATGCCCGGATGTGTCTGCTCACCAATCACACTATTGGCCTATGAAATCAGCAGGGAACCGTCTCGGGTCCCGGTTTTTGCTTTCTAGAACTCCAAATTTGTGATGACGGTTTTCCTCCCAACAGGAAAAAAAGCTCCTGTCAGGAGATGGGTGGGCAGTATTTGAGGTGATACGCCATGGGAGACCTCCGGGTTATGGGTGCTTGTTGTAGCAAAGCGGAAATCCCGTCTTCAGCGGGAGTTCAAAGTTCAGAGGTTGTTCATTATGGAGGACGGTTATAATTCAGGTCGTTAGGTTCAAAGATTAATTATTGGGCATTTTATTGCAAATTAAGCGTAAGTCAAGGGAAATCGCTCTTTTTAGTCAACCACAATAAGGGAATGGTGATATCTCGGAGATAGGGTTCGATTTCCGGGCGTGAAAATTGCGGGGGCGAATTCGACAATCCCCTCCTTATCCCTATCGATCTTGCATCTTGGAGTGTGGTGGAGAAAGCTTTTGCTATCTGCCATTTCGCTCAGGCTTTCTGAACCTTAAATTCCTTTGATATCAAAGAGATACATAAACGCATGGCAATAGACAATGCCAGTTGGATTGGCAGGATTCGCTCTGCCTTTTTTAGAACCGGAACAATTCTTTAAGTATTCAATATTTTTGCACCAAAAGCACAAAGACAACATTTAAGGATCTACGCCTAACGTAACGGATCGAGAATGATTTCAACCCGACGGTTTTGCTGTCGTCCTTCCCTGGTATCATTTTCAGCCACTGGGCGATACTCGGAATATCCGACTGCAGAAAGGTTGTCGGGGCTGACTCCCATTTCGCGCAGCGCACGCGACACTGCTGCGGCACGAGCAACCGACAGCCCCAGGTTATCATAATATACTTTCTTGATTTTGGGTCCCAGGGGCTTGTTATCGGTGTGGCCCGCCACCGTGATCTCAAATCCGTCCAATTTTTTGAGTTCAGTTGCCAGACTTTCCAATACCGGGTAACCAACAGAAGTAATATCTGCACTGCCGGAGCCAAACAGGATTTTATCCAGCAGGCGTATGTTCAGTTTGTCTTCCAGGTTGTTGATCTGGATTTCTTTTTCCCTAATTTGTTGCTCAAACTGCTTGGAAAGTTCCTCATAGGCCAATTTCATTGATTTTAATTGTTTCTCTTTTGACTTTAACTGGTTTTCTGTAGTGGCGACATCCATGGACAACTCCTCGATCTGACTCTGGGTCATTCCGAGTTGATTTCTTAATGCATTTTTTAGCCGCTCGAGTTCTTCCTTTTCTTTTTTCTGGCTTTCAATTTGAATCAACAATGATTGACGATTTTTCTCCATTTCAGCAATCTCTTGGTCTTTAACGGTTGTGTCATCAGAGATTGCCTGAAATCGGATCTGTAATTCAGCCAGTTGATTTTTTAGTTCAATATTGGTTTGATTGAGTTGATCTTTTTCTTCTTGCAGCTCACCGATCTGATTTCTGGACGTCAGCAGCTGTTGGTCAAGATCTGCTGATTTTTCGCGGAACGTCTTGTTGGTGCTTTCCAAAGAGACTATGGTGCTGCGCAGTTTTTGCACTTCTTTGCGTGATGTTTTTAACTCACGATCCCATTGGGCCAATTGATTTTCCAGCCCAATTTTATCGGCAAGTTCGGTCTGATGGTCGATTCTTATCTCTTCCAAAGCTGTTTTTAGCTGTTGCGCTTCGTTTTGAGACGTCTGTAATTCGCGCTCTTTTTGCGCCAGCTGATTTTCCAATCCCCCGACCCTTGATTGAAGGTCCGTTTCAATACGTTCCTTTTCTTTTCTGATCTGCGAAACCAATTTTTCCAGTTCTATTTCAACCATTTCCTTTTCTTTGGTGACTCGCGCAACCGTCTCTTCCAGCGCAATATTTTTCGTTTCAAGCCCTTTTTCGCGCCGGTTCCTGTTGTCCAGTTCCGCCTTATGAGCTGAATTCATATCCGTTGAGGATGTCTTCAACTGATCGATTTCGGCCAACAGGTTTTGATTTTCGTTGGTAATATTTTTGATAGGACCTTGATGGAGATATACCGCATAACCGATTACTGCCGCCAGGGCGACGGCTAATCCAATGATTACCGTTTTCATAGCGTTCATGAATTATCATCCCTCCTTTTGCAGTTGCTGGTGTTACACGTTTACATCCAACGCCTTGATATTTTCAATACCATAGGGACTCGGTTCCTCTTCAATCCCCCTCATTGCAGAATGTAGTGAAAATTTAGACCATTCGGAATCTTCCTCTTTTCTGCTGTTCTTGGATTTAAGATATTCCACAAAATCCAGAACCTCAGCCTGAGCCGACTCCGGTATTGACTTAAGTTCTTCAATAATTCTCTCAGCGGTAGGTCCGCGGATTCGTAATGAAGATTTCTCTCCCAACAGTAAAAACAGCCCCTGTCAGGAGATGGGTAGGCCGAGTTTGAGGTGATATTCCATGGGGAAGCTCCGGATGAAAGGTTCAGGCTTTCCCGCTGAAAGCGGGATTCAGGTTATTAGGTTCAAAGGTTAATTATTGGGCATTTTATTGCAAATTAAGCGTAAGTCAAGAAGAATATCTTTTTTTAAATCTCTCCTTTTTTCTCTCCATATCCTGGGCCTGCGTCACGGTGATGGCGATAATATTGACAACGTTTTCCATGTCTGTGGACCGGTGAAGGACATTGGCCGAAATTCATTTTAGGGGGCCAAGTCTGCCACCAGCGATAGGTTGGGCGATGTTAAAACGCGAACAGCCGTTGTAATATAGAAATAACATCCAGTTGGGTTCTTGAATCAATCATGCCAAGCTTTTTGACGAGTCGTGTTTTATCTATTGTTCGTATCTGATCCAATACGATTTGTCCTTCTTTCTTCTTAAAAGAGCAGGATACACGGGTGGGGTAATCTTTCCGGGCTGAGGTCATCGGTGCGATAATCACTGTTCGAATGTTTCGATTCATTTCATCAGGGGAGACGATCAAACAGGGCCTGGTTTTCTGGATTTCTGACCCGACAGTAGGACCAAGGTTTACTAAGTAAACGTCAAAGCGTTTCACTACCATTGCCATTCTTCTTCATCCCATAAATGTGAGACGCTATCGTCGATAATAGGTTCGTCATCACCTTTTTCACCCATAATTTTAAAAGCAACATCCCAACCCTCTCGAACATTTTTGATAGGTCGGATGATGATTCGATTCTTTTCAACCTCTATTTCAACATCATCCATAATCCCTGTTTGTTCAAGAATCGGCTTTGGAATACGCAGTCCTTGCGAATTACCAATTTTGATTACACGTGCCCTCATTAGGTTTCTCCTTTTCAATTAAGGTGCGCACATTGTAATTACATGGATGTTAAAAGTCAAGGATTATCGTATTTAGCCCAACGAAAAGCCCCGAGATCTCAAGAGTCTTCTGGAAGATTGGGTCCGGGAATAATTATCCCCCGCCCGAATCCATCCGGTTGATCGCCATCAGAACCGCTTCCAGCACGCCCCCTCCGATGGCCAGGGCCTTGTCGGAAATGGTCCAACAGTTTTCCCGGATATCGCGGGGATCCACATCTCCGCTTTTTAAGCCTTTCTCCACGGATATGCCGTCATGGAGCAATCCGCGCAGCATCCCGGAAATGGGCGCCGGAATGGGCATATCCCCTGCATAGGCAACGATGTCCCCTTCCTCTACGTGGGTACCGATGGGAAGGACTCCCTTGAAAATGCCCGGTCCGGGGGCCCTGATCACGCGCCTTGCGCCGAACCCTTTGACTTTACCGGGAATGCCGGTATTGCGGATGGCCGATCCTTCCCGGATGACCCGGCCCAAGGTGTGCCCCCGCTTGGTTTCAATCACGGCGTGAACATCCTTGCCTGCTGTGAATCCGGGTCCCAGGCCGACGACAAAGGGCGCATCATACATGCGGGTGCCGATGTTTTTTTTGGCCAAGATGGCGTCGATCACGGCAAAGGCGTCTATTTCCTTCACGATTTTTGCTTCCGGATCCACCCGAACGGGAATCACCCGCTCGTCAAGCGCCTTGAGAATTTCCGACCTGTCCAGCACCCGCCGGGCCGTGATATCCTCTACGGTTGCTTCCCCTTCATAAACGGCATCGGACAGTGAAACGGTTCGGCGAACCGTCAGGGGCTGGTCGATCTCGGTCATCATAACGGAAAAACCGCTTCGCCACAATCGCGCGGCCACACCCGTGGCCAAATCCCCTGCCCCCTTGATGACGATTCTTTTCTGACTGAACATTCTTGAACCTCCCTTCATGCCGGTCATACCCCCCCTCTCCCCCCCAATGGGGGGATGAAGGGGGGGGGAACTATTTACCAAATGAACACCGGGGAAAATGACACTCTTCGCATCCCAGGCACATGCCCCCTGCCACCACAATCATCTCCGCGCCGTTTTAAAGGAACTTCCTGATTTCCGTGATGTCGTGGGCCAAAACGGTCCCCACCGACTGCTCAATGGGAATGATTGTTGCCGAAGACTTGAATTTGTTTGTCATCACACGACTCCTTAGATTCTATTATCCCGCTCTCAACACCCATGAAGGGCCCGAAGCTTGAGTATTCCGTAAACGGAATCCTCGAGCGATAGAGAAAGGGATTGCGCCTGTTCCGTGGTCATCTGGGCGTGCACCCGCTGGTCCGCCACCATGACTTCTTGGAGGAATCGATGCGCCCCATTTTCTCGAGTTTTTGGATATAAAAAAACGCCCCGGGCATGAACAGATCCCCCTGGCCCGACGCCAGGATGGATGACATGAGCTGACCGCTTCCGGCATAGGTGACGCGTACCGTGTGCCCGGTCTCTTTTTGAAATGTTTGAATCATTTGGTCTGCGGGCTGTCGGAGACCGGCCCCGGCAAAAAGGAGCAGGTCCGCTGAAATGCCTATAGCGGACCAGCTGAAAATCAACATGAACACGGCGCTTGAGACCCGGGTCAACTTACGGATGTAGGATAATCGTTTGCCCATGATGATCTCTTAGCGGCTGCAGGGACAGAACCGTTCCCAACCCATTAAGTGTGCCGCGCCCGCAACGGTGGTGCCGTAAAAAATGATCGGTTTTTTATCCAGTAAGGGCGTTATGGAGCCGTTGGCCAGGGTGGTTCCCGTGACCAGCAGGAGATCCGCCCACTCGACGGCATCTTTCGTATTGTCGGCGCTTTCGATGGTCACCCCGAATTTTTGAGAGCCAATGTTGTCCGGATCCATGTCCAGAACCCGCAAGGGATGTGCAGCGGCCAGGTTTTCCACCATCCGCGGTTGAAATCCCACCTGCGTAATCCTGGCGCCGCTGTAGCGGTCCTTCAGATAAGGGACCAGGGCCTTACCGCATTTGACGGGTTCCTCGTCCCGGCAGTGGATTGACGCCTCGATCCGACCCAGATGTCTGAGCACCGCATTGAGCGAAGCCACAAAGACGGCCCGCTGATGGTTATTGTCCATGGGCAGTTGCAGGACCTGTTCAAGGGTTCCCTCGTAATCGCCGTACATGTCCGTAAACGCCTGGCCTCCAGCGTCCATGAATGAGGCCTGCATGAGCTTTTCTTTTCCCTTCTGAATGGGAAAATCCTGATGTTCCGGATTGCCGATGGCCTCTTTGGTGCTGAGGGCCCGGGCCCGGATCTCTATTTTTTCCGAGAGAAGCCCTTCTTCTTTCCACAATTCAAAAACGCGTTCTTTCAGCTGTTCGTAAAAATCATCCATCTTTTAGAAACCTCATTCTACAAATGGAATGGCCTCCTTCTTCAACCAGTTGAGCCATCCCGTGAGTGTGGAAATCCTGAAACCGTAAACCAGCCGGTTGTAGTCGTCCTTTTCCGCCTTTCTCCTTGCCGTGAGGCCTTCTTTCACCTGTTCCAAAAGGGCAATCTGGACATTCACCAGGGCATTCCCCCCAGGAAGAGCAAGATTGTGCAAAAAGAAGAGCTTGGCCAGAAATTCAATGCGCAGGTCCCGCACGTGATCGGTGGGGCTTTTCAACCATTCCAGGAAACGCTTTTTACCCGGGGGCATGATAGAAAAAACTCGCTTGGACGGTCGGGTGTCTTGGATTTCAAGGCTCGAGCTCACCAATCCTTCCTTGTCCAGTCGTTTGAGAAGCACATAGAGCTGGCTCGTGCTGACGCGCCAGATCGGCCCCAATCCTGTTTCCAGAAACTGCAGGATTTCATAGCCGTGCCTGGGGCCTGACATCAATGCACCAAGCAGGACATACTTAGTGGCTGGCTTGTCTTTCATTTGCGTCCCCCATGCTTGCGGGTTACTCATCAAGACACGTAAAAGACCACTGGACCTGATCGCAAAAACAGGTGAATCTCCATTGCCGGCAGACCCCACAATCTATTCTACAAAAGAATATTCTGCTTCATATTATTTCGTCAAGGAAAATCCGTTCATATTCTGATCTCTTCTCAAAAAGTGCATTCATTTTTGGATCTGATGATGCAGCATGTGCTCCAGGCTGGCGCTACTCACGTTGTCAACTTGTCGTAGCGAGAAATCTTCAAACCCGTAGACCGCCGAGTGTAGAAAGACATGCGTATAAGACGTTGATTGATTTTGAATTGTATTTATGTCAATATCAAATAAATGGGTTTTTTGTTAACTGTTAACGGAACGGCATATGGATCTACGACGCAAACTGGCGGCAATTCTAAGCGCTGACGTAAAGGGTTATAGTCTACAGGGAAAGGAAGTCAAAACAGGGCTTGAAAAAGTCTTTCAGGGCCTGTATTAAAGGCATTGAATAATGCCTGAATGAAAACTGTCCTTTTCGCCCATATCTGCATCAGACTCAAATTATAATCCTCGAAATACTCAATGTATTCCTGCGGTTAAAATTTTCGTCTTCCTTGATCTGAACGAAAAATCCTGGTTTTCGTTCGGACATTAAACAGTATAAGCTTTCTCATTTCGAAGCAAATGGAGGAATATTCCCTGATGGTTGAAAGGCCAACATATGAACAACTTGAACAGCGGATTAAGACCTTAGAAAAGAAACTTTCCGAACGGGAAAAGATAGAATCCACGCTCAGGGAGAGCGAAGAAAGACTTTCTCAAATCCTCCGGGAAACCTCTATCCCGACCTTTGTCATTGACAACAATCATATCGTTACCCATGTCAACAAGGCCTATGAGAATCTGACAGGTATTTTAGCCGATGAAATCATCGGAACCCGAAAACAGTGGCTATGTTTCTACGCAACAGAGAGGCCTACCATGGCTGACCTTATTGTCGACAACGCCCCCGAAGAAGAAATAGCGAGGCATTATCAGGGTAATTACCATAAATCCGCTGTTACAGAGGGAGGCTATGAGGCTGAACGACTTTTTCGCGACCTGAGGAAAGGGAGCAAATGGCTTTTCTTTACCGCATCACCCTTGAAGGACGACAGGGGAAACATCACAGGCGCCATAGAGACCCTTCAGGATATCACCGCCCAAAAAAAGGTGGAACAGGCCTTGCGGAAATCTGAAAAGCGTCAAAGAATCCTACTTGACTTTGTCCCCTATCCGATAGTCGTATTCACCTTAGACGGCAGAGTCTACTATCTGAATCCATCATTCACCGAGACCTTCGGGTGGACCCTTGATGAATTAGAAGGAAAGACCATTCCCTATACGCCACCAGGTTTAGAGCAGGAAACCGGTGATATGATAAAAGAACTCTTTGAAAAAAAGGTTATACTACGTCATGAAACCAGGAGACTTACCAAAAGGGGCCAGGTCCTTGATGTGGTTATGAGGGCCGGAGTATATTCGGAAGAAAAAGACGAACCGGCAGGAGAACTTGTTCTTCTGAGAGATATTACCCGTGAGAAGAGGGTTGCTCGCAACAACGAGGCAATACTAAGGCTCAGCACTGCCCTCCCTGAATACCCTGACCTGGAAAAACTTTTAGATTATGTCAGCAGGGAGATTAAACAGCTTTTAAACACAGAGGGGGCCCTTGTCATACTTTTAGATGAAGAAAAGGAAGAACTCTTCTTCATGGGTGCGGCATATGACGACAGCACCACCCAGGAGAGGATAAAGGAGATCCGTTTCCCCGCGGATAAGAGCGTGGCCGGCAATGTTATCAAGACCGGAAAGCCGATTATTGTATACGACACCTCCAAGGATCCCCATTTTTATCCCGGCGTGGATGAGAGACTCGGATACCACACAAAAAACATGCTTGAAGTGCCCCTAAGGAGTGGTGATAGGATTATCGGGGCTTTGTGCGCCCGAAACAAAAAAGAAGGGGCTTTTGATGAAACGGATCTTGAGCTGTTGAACATGGTAGCCGGGACCATTGCCCTCTCCATAGAAAACGCCAGGTTCTCGGAAGAAATAATTAGGGCCTACGCGAATAATGCTGCGCTCCTCAGGATCAGCACTGCCCTCCCTGAATATCCTCACTTAGAGGAACTTCAGGATTATGTAAGCAGCGAGGTAAAACGGCTTATGGGATCAGAGGGCGCCATCGTCATACTGTTGGATGAGGAGAAGGAAGAGCTCTTTTTTGTTGGGGCGTCCTATGATGACAGCGCGACTCAAAAAAGGGTAAAGGAAATTCGTTTCCCTATTGATGAACTTGTAGCGGGCCAGGTTATCAGGACCGGTAAGCCCTTAATAGTGTCGGATACCTCTGCTGATCCTGGGCTTCATCGAGAGAGAGACAAAAAGCTCGGCTACCATACCAAAGACCTGCTCCTTGTGCCTTTGCGAAGCAGCGATCGAATCATCGGAACCTTGTGCGCCATCAACAAAAAGGAGGGAACCTTTGATCAGACTAATGTGGAATTGTTGAGCATGGTAGCGGGAACCGTCGCTCTTTACATAGAAAACGCCCGGTTTTCTGAGGAGTTGAAGACGGCCTACTTAGAGGTCTCGAGTATGAACCGGGCAAAGGACAAGGTGATTAACCATCTTTCTCATGAATTAAAGACCCCTGTCTCTGTTCTCTCAGGCTCCCTGAAAATATTAGAAAAAAAATTGGAGTCCCTTGCCGAAGATAACTGGAAAACCACCCTGTCAAGGGCGAAGAGGAACCTGGACCGTATTGTAGAAATCCAGAACCAGGTAGAAGACATCATGCGGGAGAGGCACTACAAGTCCCACCACCTTTTGTCCCAAATGCTTGATGAATGCGCTGATGAACTGGAAACGCTGTTTGCTGAGGAGGTTGGAGAAGGGCGACTTGTTGAAACCATAAAAAATCGGATAAATAAGCTTTTTGGGCCCAAGGAAATTGAGCCAAAAAGAATTGTCTTGAATGAATGTGTCAGGGAGAGAATTGCAGAACTCAAGCCACTCTTTTCCCATCGTCAGGTTGATCTCATAAGCCACCTGGAGACGGTATCACCCATTTCTATGCCTCTGGATCCATTACAAAAGGTTATCGATGGTTTGGTGAAAAATGCCATTGAAAACACCCCTGATGAGGGAAAGATAGAGATCATTCTGAGAGAAAAGGATGCAGGCATTGGACTGACAGTGCATGACTATGGGGTAGGTATCATAGAAGATGCACAAAAACGAATATTTGAAGGTTTCTTTGCTACACAGGATACCATGGCCTATTCATCCAAGAGGGCCTTTGATTTCAATGCCGGAGGCAAAGGGGCGGACCTGTTGCGGATGAAGATCTTTGCCGAGCGATACAATTTTAAGATAGAGATGGAATCTTCAAGATGCAGGTTTATACCGAAAGAAACAGATTTGTGTCCCGGGAGGATTAGTGACTGCACTTTTTGCGCCAATGTAGAGGATTGCTACGGCTCAGGAGAGAGTTCCTTTTCTATCCATTTCCATGCCGCTTCGAGTTGAAGCATCCTCTATGGGATGGAATCAAATATTCAATTTTCAATAGTCAATAGTCAATTCCGGCTTCGCCGGGTCAGGAGTTGTTACAGTGAATTTCGATCTGACCAATGAGCAAATAGATATTAAGAAGGCAGCAAGGGATTTTGCAACCGGAGAATTTACAGACGTTGCGCGAGATTATGACCTTAACGAGACTTTTCCCAAGGATATCCTGAATAAGGCACGAGAGTTGGGATTCATAGGCCTTTTTATTCCCGAGGAATACGGGGGACCTGGGTTTGGTTTTCTGGAACATGCCCTGGTCTTAGAGGAATTCTGGAGTATAGATCCAGGGATTGGCCAGCAACTCTGTTCCGTTACATTCGGTGCCGAAGAGCTTCTTCTATATGGCTCCGATGAACAGAAAAAGAGGTACCTTCCTCCAATTTTTGATGCTGAGGGTATCATGGGTTTTGCCATCACCGAACCCGATGCAGGGAGTGACACTGCCTCGGTCAGCACAACGGCTGTCAAAGATGGTAACGATTATGTAATCAATGGCAATAAAGTAATGATTGGCAACGGGACTGTAGGGACATTCCTGTTAGTATATTGCCTGACGAATCCCGAAGAAAAATCCAGGACCTCCCGTCACAGCATTATAATAGTGGAAACAGACAGAAAGGGTTATGATGCCGACAAGATGGAAGGAAAAATGGGGATCAGGTGTTCGGACACCGCCATGGTCTATTTTAATGATGTTCGGGTACCCCGCGAGAATCTGGTTGGGAAAGAGGGGAACGGCTTTATCCAGCTGATGCACTTTTTTGACCGCTCACGGGCATACGTGGCCGCCCATGGATTGGGCCTGGCCCAGGGTGCCATGGATATGGCCATCAAGCAGGCCAGGCAGCGAAGACAATTTGGGCGACCTGTTGGATCCTTTCAGGCTACCCAGTTCAAACTTGCGGAAATGGCAACTGAAATTGAAAGCGCCCGCAACATGGTTTACAAGTCGGCATGGCTACTGGACCAGGGTAAACCGGATACAAAACTGACCGCAATGGCCAAGCTGTACGCCTGCCGTGTTGCCGTTGAGGTGGTTGATGAGGCGTTACAGATACACGGTGGTTACGGTTACTTCAATGATAATGATATCGAAAGGTTCTACCGGGCGGCCAAGGTGCTGGAAATTTACGAAGGGACCAAGGAGGTGGAAAAGATCATCATCGCACGGGAGATCTTGGGTAAGCTGGGGTGAAAAGATATCGCGACTTCAGCACTTATTTAAAAGAAATCTTCGGTGAACGTGTTCAGAAAATATCCTTAGATGCCGGCCTCGGCTGCCCCAACCGTGATGGGACCATATCCCGCAGGGGGTGTATTTTTTGTGATCGTCGGGGATCAGGCACCGGAGCCTTGATTAATCGCGGCCTTTCCATTGCACGGCAAATCGCTGAGGCCAAGGATTTTATTCAAAAGCGCTACAAGGCCAGAAAGTTTATTGCCTATTTTCAATCCTTCACCAACACCTACGCCCCTGTTTCCTATTTGAAAGACCTCTACGACGAAGCATTAGCTCAAAAAGATATGGTAGGTCTTTCGGTGGCAACACGACCGGACTGTGTGGACCGGGAAATCCTGACTCTTCTAAGCTCTTATCAGGCCGATCATCTTGTATGGCTTGAATATGGCCTGCAATCTTCACACGACAAAACGCTTAAACTGATAAACCGTGGACATGACGTAGCCTGTTTTGAACAGAGCGTCCTGATGGCCGATGGATACTCGATAAATATATGCGCCCACATAATCTTAGGGCTTCCTGGTGAAGACCGTGAAATGATGTTGCAAACAGCCCGATTTCTCTCAAACCTCCCTATCCGAGGCGTAAAAATCCACCTCCTTTATGTGGTTAAAGAGACCCCACTTTCCGAGCTTTACCATAAAGAAGGGTTCCGATGCTTGGACAGAAAAGAATACGCAAGCCTTGTAGTGGATTTCTTAGAGCTACTGCCTCCGGACATGGTGATTCAAAGACTGACCGGAGATCCTATTCAGTGCGAGCTTGTGGCTCCCTTGTGGGCCAAGGAAAAGCAGGTAAATCTCAAACTCATCCAGACAACCCTTGAAAGGAGAAAGACATGGCAGGGAAAACATTACCGGAAATCTACTGCTGGAAAATAAGGATTGATCGTCTAACCGTACATCTCGCTTCCACAAAGAGAGGGGCGATTCGGGTCGGACTGGATTTGGACGGGCGGGGCGACACCACTCTCTTCTTCAGAAGACGATTTCCAAACGCAAATCTCATAGAGGATCATCGTATGAATCAACCGCTCGTTGGAGCTATTAAGGCAGCTTTATTCAACAACCCCACAAAAAAACCCCTTCCCTTGGATTTCTCATGCACCCCATTTCAATTGTCAGTATTGAAGGCGATCGCCACTATACCTTTTGGAGAAATAAAGACTTATGGGGAGGTGGCGTCAATGGTTGGAAGGCCTGGAGGTGCGAGGGCGGTGGGTCAGGTCATGGGTAAGAATCCTCTACCCCTGATTTTTCCATGACACAGAGTTGTTGCTGCCGGGGGACTCGGCGGATTTGGAAGCGGGCTTAATGTCAAGAAATATCTGTTAGGGCGTGAGACGGAGTTTGAAATTATGTAGTAACACCTATTATTGAGGTTCCCCCACCCTTTCGCGGAGGAGTTGATCCATGGCTATTTGATACTCTGCCGAACCGGGTAGCATGGATTTTTTTTGTGCTAATTGGGCCACGATTTCCTCTTCGACATTGTCGAACTGGATACGGCTCTGGCTTATAACCCGGTTTATGACATGGTATACCTCTTCATCGGTCCCATAAATCTCTATTACATGCGGATCATTTATAAGGACTTCCATAAGGTACTGTGTCATATACAGAGAATAGGGATTTGGACGGGGAACAATGTTGCGAATGGGTGAAACAAAGTACTCGAAATCAAATTCCGAGCTGTGTAAGGCCTTTTTAAGGCCCCTGAGGATGGAATCGGAAATAGCAGCGGCATTGTCTGTTTCAATAACCTTTTCCTGCAACAGGATCTGGCGGAGCTTATTATGTATTTCAGGAAGCTTAAACCTGAAAAACCTCCCCTGTTGAAAAGCCTTCTGTTTCTCCTGCCTCTCAAGTCGATTAATTAACTTATTATGAACCCTGCCGGTATCCCTTTGATGCATACTCAGCCCTTATGGCCCGTACTCTCTATTCTTTATTCTTGGAAGGAGCCGGGGTATCTTTTTTGCTCGAACTCTCCGTCGCACTCTTTGCCTTTTTCTCGGGGTTCGCCTTTTCTGTATTCCCACTGGCGCCCTTTTCCTTGCCTTCCTTATGCGTTGAGCCGGACTTGGAGGCATAATCGGTTACGTACCAGCCAGTCCCTTTCAGGTGAAAGGTACTGTGAGAAATGAGCTTTTTCAACTTATTAGAATGGCACTCCTCGCATTCGGTAATGGGTGGATCTGAGAATTTCTGCAAGGCCTCTAAATGGTGCCCGCATTCATCACATTCATATTCATAAATCGGCATTCCTGCTTTCCTCCTTATGTATCACTGTCAAACACCAACCTGGCATATCCTGTGTCCCTGATATGAGTCAAGGACATAGTCCAGGTTGGAAAGAGAAAAATCTTTTAATATTTCAAAAGTGGTTGAATGAACTACCTCTTCTTCCTCAACCCTTTCCTTGTCCGGAACATCAAATCTCTGAAAAAAATTGCAGAACCTGACGATATGAACCAGCTCATGGGTGAAAATATATACAAGAAGGGGCAAAAGAGCCAGATTTCCGTCTCTATTGAGCGCCCTCAAAATAAGGTGGTCCTGCAAGCAGATAAAATAAAAATCGCGACCTTTTGTTCTTGACTCAAAATCATTTAACACCCTCTTCCCCTTGTTTAATACAGCGAGGGCAAAGTTACTTATCTCCCCTCCACTCAAAGATGAGAGCGTCTTCACGTCATAGCCATAATTCTTCCATTGCCCACTCGAAAATTTAAAGTAATTCCCTGTGGCATCCTCGGCAATATCGAGAGCATCGCTTAGAATTATGAACTCATCTTGTCTGAAAGGGCCCATCTACACTATTCCAATTTTTGTTTCTGCAAAATTGAAATGTCATCCATAGTCCTTTATCTTCATCCGCTTGGCGGCAATTAGCTCCTAAGCAAAAGCGGTTGCTATAAAACAAGGCTCATCATCAGGTCCGCTCAGCAAAAAAATAAGGCATAACAGGCTAATGTCAAGACTGGAACAAGCTTTTACTGGTGGCGGTGACTGGATTTGAACCAGTGACCCTGCGGATATGAGCCGCATGCTCTGACCACCTGAGCTACACCGCCTCTTAGGTTACCAAGCTCATAATTTATTTATGTTTTTTCTCTTGTCAATCAAATGCCTCATCTAAGAGATTGAAGAAGCGAATTTAGAAATTGAATGAATATCTCTTTTCAATTCTCCCAATTCTTCAATTCCTAAATCCTTAAATTCCCCAATCTTTATCTCACAGGTATTTTTTGACCTCTTCAGTCAAAGCAGGAACAACGTCAAAGAGGTCGCCCACCACACCGTAATCGGCCCTTTGGAATATGGGGGCATCCTCATCCTTGTTGATTGCAACGATTACTTTTGACGTGCTCATGCCGGCTAAATGCTGAATTGCCCCTGATATGCCGCAGGCCACATAGAGGTTCGGTGAAACCACCTTTCCTGTCTGCCCTACCTGGTCTGACTGGGGTCTCCAGCCTGCATCCACGGCCGCGCGGGAAGCTCCCACACTGGCTCCGATCACATCGGCCAACTCTTCTAAGATCTTGTAATTTTCCGGGCCTTTCATGCCGCGACCGCCTGAAACAATTTTGTCCGCTTCAGTCAGATCAACCTTGCCACTCTCATCCTTAGCCACATCAATGACCTTTGTCTTGAGGTCACCATCGTCAAGTGTGAAAGAAGCATCGATAACCTCAGCCGATCTGGACGCGTCAGGTTCGTTGATGCTCATCACTTTCGGCCTGGCTGCGGCCATTTGCGGCAAGCTGTTTTCAAAAGTCACTTTTGCATAGGCCTTGCCCGCATAAATAGGCCTGGTAGCCACAAGATTTCCGTCCTCTACAGCAAAGGCAGTGCAGTCCTGGGCCATACCGACATCCAAGCTGGCTGCTAATCTGCCAGCTAAATCTTTGCCCTGAACAGACGCACCCAAGATCAATATTTGTGGGTCATTGGCCTTAACCAGTTCGGAAATCACAGACACATAAGCGTCTGTGGTATAGGGCTCCAGTCTTGAGTCGTCAGCCACCAAAACCTTATCCGCGCCGTACTCGCCAAGTTCAGCGGCCGTGCCCTTGATATTGGAACCGAGCAATATCACAGTCAACTCCTGACCCAGGGCATCTGCCAGACGCCTCCCCTCACTAACAATTTCGTAAGTTATCTTCCGGATCTCCCCATTCCTTTGCTCAGCAATTGTCCAAACTCCCTGTGCCATTTTTTATCTCCTTAATTATTATGAGTCATTTCAAATACATCTCAGGGATTGGTTAACTGTAAGGCATGATTATTGTTTCTAATGCCGCCATTCCTCAATCCCTCATTTCATCATTATAGAACTTTTGCCTCATCGTGGAGTAACTTAGCCAATTCAGCGGCCTTTTCCTGCGGTGTCTCTCCTTCAACAATCTTGCCTGCCGCTCGATCAGGAGGCGGCGTCAACTCCAAGATTTTCAGCTTTCTTGCCCCTTCTCCAAATTCCGCACTATCCAAACCCAGATCAGCAAGGGTTTTTTCCTCAAGAGGCTTTTTCTTGGCCTTCATAATCCCTGGCAAGGAGGCATATCGCGGTTCATTCAGACCTTTCTGGACTGTAATTAGGGCTGGGAGATTCGATTCTATTGTAAGAGCCTCCCCTTCAATAGGCCTCTCAACCTTGACAGACTTCACATCCTCCGCCACTTCTACCTTAACAATCAGTGAAAGCTGTGGAATGCCCAATAGCTCCGCAATGGTGGCCCCAACCAGACCGAGATCATCATCCACGCCTCGCTGACCGGTGAAGATCAGATCATAATCAAGGTCCTTAACAGCCGCAGCGATGGCCTTCGCATTGGCAAGAGAATCACTCCCGTCCAATGCCTCATCGCTGATCAGGAGCCCCTTGTCCGCACCCATGGCCAGGGCAGTACGTAATGATTCTGTCACCCTTTTTGGGCCAAGACCCACTACAGTAACCTCGCCCCCATGTTTTTCTTTAAGACGCAAGGCCTCCTCCACCCCAAACTCATCATATGGATTCATAACCCATTTGATATCATCGGTCACAATTGATTTGCCATCCGATCCGATCTTGATCTGGCTTTCCGTGTCCGGCACCTGTTTCAGACAAACTATAATATTCACTTTATCCTCCTTATTTATAACCAAGTCCTCAATTCTAAAGTCTTTATCCATCCTTCCGGTTTGTCCGCCTATGGCGGGTTTATCCGGGTTAGGCACTAATACCATTCAAAAAATATTCGCTGATTTGCCTTGCAACGATCTTGATATCATATTGCCTTCTACTTGACAATACCCAAAATCTGGACACCTCATCCAAGGCCCCAAAAAATGCCCTTTTGGCCACTTTGGGGATCACATCTTTCCTGAAAATACCCCTTTTTTGGCCCTCGCTTATGATATCCTCAATTATGTCCAAATACTGAATGAATTTTTCATTCTTATATTCCTTCATAAACTTCCCGCTCTGCCGCAGCTCTACCTGAATAATCTCTGCCATGTCTTTATTGTTTTCAATAAGATCAAGATGGGTTGATGCAAATCGCTCAAGCTTGCTTGCAGGATCATCTATTCCAGAGAGCTGGACTTCCATATTATCAATAACAGCCTTCATCTGTTCCTCAAAAAGAGAGATCAGGATATCATCTTTGTTTTCAAAATAGATGTAGATAGTGCCATCCGCAACCTTAGCCTCTTTGGCAATTTCTGATATCTTGGATTGATAAAAACCCCTTTTTGCAAAAACCTTGGTGGCCGCCTCTATAATTCGATAATATTTTTCGTTATTTTTTCTTTTGCTCATAGTTTTCACCGCCAATGAATGATTATTCATTCATGGAGCGAATACCATTACCTGCAAACAGTGTCAAGACTTTTTCTACGCTTTTTCCCAATTTGCTATCCCTGAACAGATTTAGGAGGGCTTTTCAGGCCAGCATGACATTTATTTGGTATAACTTCTTGACAAGAAATTAGTGGCTGAACTAAATTTTGCAAACTATTCGAAATATGGGTAATTTGGGTGATAGATTTAAGATGGCTAACGATCATAAAGTCAAAGTACCACTCTCATGCCACCGCGGGCCATGAGTTCTATCATAAGACGATTCCTGGGACTCTCTGTTCTGAAAATCATTTCATCTACGACATCTTTTTCTAAGATTTTCCAGTCAATAGCTCGTTGTTCTTTGAAAATCTGCCTTAGAGCCGGAGAATCGCATGGATTTTGAAAGTTAGAATCATAAGAGGTCTTGATAAAGTTGAAGAAGGCGGAAAGGAGAGCGTAACGAAGCTTCTTGGCTGACTGTTTCGCCCCTTCAGATATCTTGGCAAGAAATGGTAGGATACCGTCTGTGGTTATGGATGCTAATTCGATGTTCCCGAAATAG
>CAZFSF010000049.1:0-18836 GCA_964522045.1 uncultured Desulfobacteraceae bacterium | reverse complement strand
ATAAAATTTGAAATTAACCTCCTTTTCGGTAGAGTAGCATAAGCAGAAATGGATTTGTGTCTCAAGGGTGAGGGCATATAAAATCGGGCGGCATATATTTCAAAATGTTGTGGTGCTGGGCGTATATGATTTCATCAACAAGGAAGCTACAATTCCAAACGGGCAGCCCGTCTTCTCCAGTTTACATTGACGAGGATAGTGTGTTATGCTTCATTTAAAATAATACCACCCTTGAGAGAAACAGAGATGGCCCGTAAACTTGATTACAGCCTGGCCAGGGAAAAGATGGTCAAGAGCCAATTGATTCCACGTGGGATTAAGGACCCAAGAGTTTTAGAGGCTATGGGAAAGGTCCCAAGAGACCGCTTTGTGGAAGAGGCCCTGGTGGGCGAAGCATATAACGACCATCCATTGCCTATCGGCCATAATCAGACCATTTCACAACCCTACATTGTGGCCCTTATGACAGAGGCCTTAGCGCTCAAAGGGGATGAAAAGGTCCTTGAAATCGGCACGGGAAGCGGATATCAGACCGCCATTTTGGCCGAATTGTCCTACAAGGTCCATACCGTTGAAAGAATCAGAGCCCTGATGGTCGAAGCGAGGAGTATTCTGGCCCAATTGAATTATAGTAATATACTCTTCAAGGCCTTTGACGGTACCTTGGGCTGGAAGGAATATGAGCCATATGACGCCATCATTGTCACCGCAGGCTCACCCAAGCTTCCTCAGCCGCTTCTTGATCAACTTTCCGAAGGAGGCCGCCTCATTATTCCGACCGGGGACAGGTCCAGCCAGGAACTGATAAAGGTTACAAAAAGGAAGGGTAACTATATTCAGAAAAACTTAGGCGGCTGCCGTTTTGTAAATCTAATTGGGGTTCACGGTTGGAATGAGTAGGAATTCATAGTAAGTGTCCATCCGGAAATGAGATAGTTTTTGCAAGATCAAGGAAGACGAAGATTTTAACCACAGAAATACATTGGAGTATTTCGAGGATTAAAATTTGAGTCTGACGCTGAGATTGTGGAAAACAGCCATTTATGGATCGACACGTAATTAAGGAGATAACCGTCAAATGAACACACGAGAAGCCATTATGGCCTTTTCTCAGAGCGAGAAGATAAAATCAGGTATTATATGGGTCTCCCAGGCCCTTGAACTGCTTAGAGGCCTTCCAACGCCCGAGAAGCCTGGGGCGGAAAAAATCATTAAGCTGAAAATCGACATGACCGTCCAGGAAATACGACTCGCCAAGAACGTCACAGGGGATCCTTCCTGGGACGATATCGAAGCAGTTCTTGATCAGGCAATGGTGATGATCAATTCCGGCGTTGCCCCGGAATCTGTAGTTCATCTCACCCAGGCCTTGAGCAGGGTGACAAGTATTGGACACCGTTCCATGTCCATGCTGAAAGAAAAAGGGCTTATATAAGACAATGAATCAAGACGTCCTCAAAAATCTTTTACAACGCCTCAGCAGAGGCGAGATAACAGTCGAAGACTCTCTTGAAAGGCTCAAAAGCCTTCCCTTTGAGGATTTGGGGTTTGCCTGCATTGATCACCACCGAACCCTTCGAAAGGGGCTTTCAGAGGTCATTTTCGGTGAAGGGAAAGA
Organism: uncultured Desulfobacteraceae bacterium; assembly: GCA_964522045.1. GTDB lineage: Bacteria > Desulfobacterota > DSM-4660 > Desulfatiglandales > Desulfatiglandaceae > Desulfacyla. The sequence continues at coordinate 17,218 of CAZFSF010000049.1, read as the reverse complement.
GGTCCCGGCAATTATTGGTATAATGGAGCAGATGCTCTCTCAGGAAGAAAATGTCCTGGTGACACGTCTTTCTCGGGATAAGTCAAAAGATATCCAGGACCATTTTCCTGAAAGCACCTACTATGAAAAGGCGAGGATGCTGACAGTGATCAAGCAGCCCGTAAAGATTTCAGGCAGGGGGACAATCCTGATCATGACGGCAGGGACGTCAGACATCCCGGTCGGCGAGGAGGCTGCCGTGGTCGCAAGATTTATGGGGAATGAGGTGGACACCATCTATGATGTAGGGGTGGCCGGCCTCCACAGGCTCCTTGGACACTGGGAAAAGATTACAAGGGCCGCTGTTATCGTGGTGGCCGCCGGAATGGAAGGGGCCTTGCCGAGTGTGGTAGGCGGCCTGGTTGACAAACCTGTCATTGCGGTCCCGACCAGCGTGGGCTACGGGGCAAGTTTTCAGGGCATTACCGCCCTGTTAGGGATGCTCAATTCATGTGCCGCAGGGGTTACTGTGGTCAATATCGATAACGGTTTTGGGGCGGGATATGCCGCAGGTGTGATCAATAGGGCGTGATGGGTAGCGGTATCTCTCTCTGATTTCTGATACCAGTCCCTTCAACCGGGTAAGCTCTTTTTTCTTGGCTTCATCCCAGCAGGGCAAGAGGGTGTTGTTATGAAACAGAGGCTCCGATGCAAGGTCATATTTGGAGTTGACCAGGGCCTTTTTCCACATGGGGGTGTGGGGGATAGGGGAATATTCTGATAAATAGGGGATGGCCCCATTGGCTCCCACAAAATGAATGGTTTCTATTACCGAATCTACTGTCTGTCCCGGCAATCCGACCAGGATGTAGGCCCCGATCTCTTTGGTGTCAAACCCGGCCTTGAGCAGGTTATGCATGGCACGCTCGAAATCGCCTTTTGAGAGCTTGTTATCCAAATTTCGATGGAACATGTCTGAGGTCTCTAAACCGAGACGAATCGTTCGAAAGCCGGTACGGTGCATGAGCCTCGCGATCTCTCCGGTGATCTCTCTCACATGGAGGGCGTTAGGCGTGTGAAATCTGAGATTCAGGTCGAGACGCGCAAGGCCTTTAAGGAGCAACCCTGCATGGGTGCCGGATTCCACTAAGAGCGCATCGTCATAAAAGGCAAAGTCCTGGACTGCAAACTCTTTGTGCCAGAAAACGATCTCTTCCAAGACCTCATCCGGTTCTCTCCTGATCAGATTTGGCTGCAAAAAATGACTGGCGCAGTACTGACACCTGTACGGACACCCAAATGATGTCATAACGCAGACGTAGTCAATCCGTGTCAACAGATCAAATGCAGGATATGTTGGCTGGCCGACATCAGGGCGGGCTGCCGGGACATTGATACCATTTTCATCCAGAGCCGCTAAAAGGGATGTGGCACCGTGGCCGGAAACCACGCTGTCTGCCCCTGAACTCATGAGGGCATGGTCAGGGCAAAGCCTTGCATAGATCCCCCCGAGAATGACGGGGACCCCGGGATGAACTTTTTTTACTAAGCTGATGGCCTTTCTAACGCCCGGGTACCAGTAGGTCATGAGAGAGGTTATCAGAATAGCAGATGGTTTCCTGATCTTTCTCAGCTCTTGTTCGAATATTTCGGGTAAAAGACCGTAGCGCCCGTAAGACCTCGGAATGTCCTGTAAGGGTAAAGGCTTCGGGACCACCTCCCTCCAGAATTTGCCGGTCCCATAGAGACGCCTCTTAGGGGGTGTTAGGGAACTGTTCCCTAACATGCCAGCATGGTGTACATCTAAGCAATCTATAAGATGTATATCAAACCCACTCTCCCTGAGCCAACCTGCAAGATATAGAAGGCCGAGCGGTTTGGACCAGAGGTCATAGGCCGCAAAGTCGTAAATCCAGGGATTGATGAGAAGGAGAAGGGGTTTCAGCAGGGTTAATCCTCCTGAAGTTCCTTTAAACCCTCATAAAAGTCTAGGGATTCCGGATTGCCCAAGGCATCTTTGTTGAGTACTGTCTGGCCCTCGATGACCTTCTTGACGGCCAATTCGACCTTTTTCATGTTCAGTGTATAGGGAACAGCGGGAGTTTCAATGATCTTGGCCGGAACATGCCTGGGAGATGCGTTCTTTCTCAAAATCCTCTTAATCCTGTTTTTCAGGTCATCAGTTAAATCGTTTCCTTCAGCCATCTTGACAAAAAGGATCACACGGACGTCACCTTTCCAGCTCTGGCCGACAACCAGACTGTCCTCAATCTCGTCCATACCTTCCACGAGCCGGTAGATTTCGGCGGTTCCGATCCTTACCCCGCCGGGATTGAGTGTGGCATCGGACCGGCCATAGATAACCACACCTCCCCGGTCGTTGATCTCTATGAAGTCCCCGTGTCGCCATATATTGGGATACACGTCAAAATAGGCGGCATGATATTTTTCGCCGTCAGGATCATCCCAGAAATAGATCGGCATGGCTGGAGAGGGCGCGGTACAGACCAGTTCCCCCTGCCGGTTGATGATGGGTTTCCCGTTTTCGTCAAAGGCTTCCACCTTCATGGCCAGGTCCCTGCACTGGAGTTCACCGGCATAAACCGGGCCCATGGGATTGCCGCCGGCAAAACATCCGTTGATGTCCGACCCGCCGGAGATGGAGGCTAACTGGATATCCCCCTTGACCTCACGATAAATATATTCAAATCCTTCAACAGAAAGGGGAGAGCCCGTTGACATGACGGCCTTTAAAGGGGTGAGATCATACTCCTTCCCAGGTCTGACACCTGCATTCTGGAGGGCCGCGATGTACCCGGCGCTGGTCCCGAAGATCGTGATCTTTTCATCCTGGGCCATTTTCCAGAGCGCTGCCGGGTTAGGGTGAAAGGGGTTGCCGTCAAAAAGAACCAGTGTTGCACCCACACTCAAGGAACTCGTCAACCAGTTCCACATCATCCACCCGCACGTGGTGAAGTAAAAGATGGTGTCGTCCCGTTTCAGATCGGCATGCAGCATAAGCTCTTTCATATGATGCACCAAAATACCGCCGGCGCTCTGCACCATGCACTTGGGAAGACCCGTGGTGCCGGAGGTGAACATGATATAGAGGGGATGATCAGCGGGGAGCTGCTCAAATTCAATCTCAGAGGGAGTATCTGAGGATTTGAATTGCCTGTAATCAACTGCATTGGGCAATGGGCTGAGATCAGGGTTTTCTTCTGTGTAAGGAATAACGACAACTTTCTCAATGGAGGGTATCTCCTTCAGGATATCGGAGACCCTCGCTAAAGAATCAAAGCTCTTCCCTTTGAAGGAATAACCGTTGGCCGTAAACAGTACCTTAGGTTTGATCTGGCCGAAACGGTCCAGCACACCCTTCATTCCGAAATCAGGGGAGCAGGATGACCAGGTTGCCCCGAGACTCGTGGCAGCTAACATGGCGATGATCGTCTCCGGCATGTTTGGCATAAAACCCGCCACCCTGTCTCCGGCCTGAACCCCGGTCTCTTTCAGGGATTTGGCAACACGTGCCACTTCATCATACAGCTCCGAATATGTTATCTTGATTGAATCCTGGGACTCCCCTTTAAAGATAAGGGCTACTTGATCGTCCCGGTAACGAAGAAGGTTTTCTGCAAAATTGAGACGTGCCCCCTGAAACCATTTGGCCCCCGGCATTTTGGTTACGTCATCTACTACCTGGGTGTAGGGTTTGGATGCTACTATTTCCGCAAACTCCCACATGGATGCCCAGAAATCAGGGATATTTTCGATTGACCACTGGTAGAGCGGGGCATATTCAGAAAAATTCTGATTGTATTTTTCATTAATGAACGTCATGAATCGGTACATGTTAGTACCTTTAATTCTTTCTTCCGACGGCTGCCATAACAGTTTAGCCATTTTCACCTCCATAGATAAGATTTCAATACAAGATCAGGTGGTCGATTTCTGAAAGGCCTTGTCCTCTTTCCTTATGCATCGCCATTAAGTGTCTTCAGGGCAAGAAACAGCGCCTGAGTCCCTGATCGTCTGTGTCCCTGGGCCTGGACCGCTATGTACAGTTGCTGAACTAAGGCAAGTCCCGGAAGGGAAAGGCCGATGGCGGCGGACTCTTCCAAGGCGATCTTCATGTCTTTGATAAAATGCTCCACAAAAAAACCGGGGCCAAAATCTCCCTTGACAACGCGTGGCCCCAGGATGTTTATGGCCCACGAACTGGCCGCGCCCTTACCCACAATGTCGATGACCTGTTGCATATCAAGCCCCTGTTTCACCGCATACAAGAGGCACTCACATGCCCCTATCATGTTTCCGGCAACAAGGACCTGATTGGCCACCTTGGTGTGCTGACCGGCGCCGGGTCCGCCCATATACGAGATGGTTGGCCCCATGAGTTGAAAAAGGGGAAACACTTTCTCGAAAATCTCCTTTTTCCCTCCGACCATAATAGCTAATTTGGCATCTCTTGCCCCCACATCGCCACCGGAAACAGGCGCATCAAGAGATTCAACACCTTTTTCTGCGGATTCCTCGAAGAGGGTTTTGGCTAAACTGGGCTGACTGGTTGTCATATCGACCACAATACTGCAGGTGGGTTCTCCACTGAGGATACCCTTCTCTCCCAAATAGACCTCCCGGACGTCCGCAGGAAGCCCGACGATTGTGAAGACGATGTCTGAGTTTTCCGCCACCTCTGCCGGTGAATCATACCACTGAGCACCCTTTTCGAGCAGGCCCTCTGCCTTCTTTTTGGTACGGCTGAACACAGATAATTCGTGCCCAGCCTTCTGGAGATGACCGGCCATCGAGGCCCCCATCACGCCAGTGCCAATCCATCCGATATTCATCATCTTAGACTCCTTTTTTTTGATGTTTTCTCTTGCAATATTAAAAGACCTGCTTTCTCCCCCAAGAGTAGACCCATGGGCCAGAGGTCGGACCAAGCCGGAGATACCCGGGCACTCTGGCCGGGATTTCTACTTTGGAGGGAGAGGTGAGCTGATTAAGGGTTCGCTCAAAAATAAGTTCGCAGAATTGACGCTCAGATTTGGGTCAGATTTGGATGCCGCGATTGAGTGAACCACAGGAATAGTTAACTATTCCGAGGAGTTCGCGATTGAGCGACACCCAAAGATGGCCTCAAGCTGAGATGGGAAAATGTGAAATTATTTTTGAGCGAGCCCTAAGGGAAACCCCGGCCGGAGGGATTCCAGAATACACAGTGTGTGACTAAGGCGATTCTTACCCTGAGACCTTTGATATGGTGGGCGGTAAGGGATTTGAACCCTTGGCTTCCACCGTGTGAGGATGGCACTCTCCCGCTGAGTTAACCGCCCGCTCTGTTTTGGTTTAGTTAAGTGGTCAAGTCGCTCAAAAAGTTTGGCATTACACATACAATATAAATAAACGGTCTGTAAACAAAAATTTAAATCATTCCCACCAGTTTTTTTGAGGCCACTACCTCTTCCCTGTCTAAGTGCCTGTATTTGCCTACCTTCAGATCCCCTAACTCAATATTGCCGAATGAGATTCGTATCAGGTGCACCACCCTAAAACCTGCCGCCTCTATCATGCGTCTCACCTGGCGGGTTTTTCCCTGTTTAATTGTCATCCTGATTATACTTTCCCTGTCGTTGCGCGTTACCAGCGCGGTTTTTGACGGTCCACTTGGGCCATCCTTCAAAAGGAATCCCTTTCTCAAGCGGGTTATTGCCTGGTCGGTTATCCTCCCTTCAACGGTCACTTTGTAAGTGCGGGGAACGTGGTACCGGGGATGGGTGAGACGATGTGCCCATTCTCCGTCATTGGTGACAAGCAAGAGGCCGAGGGTATCAAAGTCAAGGCGCCCAACAGGGTAAATTCTGTGATGAATATCTTTTAAGAGGTCGGTTATCAGGGGCCTCCCCTCAGGATCTTTAAGAGAGCAGATGTATCCGAAAGGCTTGTTGAGGATCAGGTAAAGCCTCTCAGATGCGGACGGGATTTCCTGACCATCCACACGGATGGTATCCAGACCCCATACGGCAGCAGTACCTAATACCTTGACCTGTTCGCCATTGAGCGTGACCCTACCCGAAAGTATCAACTGGTCAGCGTTCCGTCGCGACGTCACTCCGGCAGAAGATAATATCCGGTTAAGCCTCTGGGCCTTCCCGCTCTCCTGTGGGAGGGATTTCCGGCTCGTAGGGTGTTGGAGGGGTTTCTTTTTCTTCGGATGCGTCAATCTGGGTATTCTCCTCCAGGATCTGCACGGATTCCTCATCGCCAGACCCGAAATCCTTTATCTCTTTCAGCTTAGGGAGTGATCCCAAATCCTTGAGATCAAATACCTCCAAAAACCTCTTAGTCGTTCCATAGATAAGAGGCCTTCCGGGAAGAGCCTTTCGTCCCATGATTCGAATCAGGTTCTTTTCGAGGAGCGTTCTTAAAATCCCCCCGACATCGACCCCCCTGAATCTCTCAATCTCCTGACGGATAATCGGTTGTTTGTAGGCAATGATGGCCACGGTTTCCAACGCGGCACGGGATAATCTCGAGGGTGAACTCCTCAGCATCCTGAGGACATAGGGGGCATACCCGGATCTTGTCCTTATCTGGTACCCCTGTGCTACCTCTTTGAGGACAAAGCTCCTCTCCATGGATTCATATTCTGTCTGGAGCCCTGTCAGGGCGGCCCTGATATCGGGCAGAGTCGTATCCGGAAGGCACCCATGAACGTCCTGTACGCTCAGGGGCTTGCTCGACGCAAACAAAAGGGCTTCGATAATCAGTTTAAGCTGTTTCTCCATATTTTTCGTCGTTATCAGTCCCTTCATTTTGATCAAAATGGGCTACGAGCCGAATACCGCTGCTATGAGAAGGCTGAAATACCCTGACAAGACCGGTATGAACAAGTTCTAAAAGCGCTAAGAAGGTCACAATAAGCTCCGAGACGGTTCGATCCCCAGTAAATATCTCGTCAAAAAACATCTCTCCCTTTTCTTTCAGGAAAGAAACTATGAGCTGAGACTTCGCTTTTATCGACCACTTTTCGTATTTAAGTGTCAGATCTGCCCCAGGCTCAATCTTTTCCATGATTCGCTTGAACGCATCTATCAACTGAAACAGGTTGACATCCAACCGGGGCACTTCACCATCAATCTGATCCTGGTCCAAAGAGAAATCCTGTCTGGCAAAGACGTCTTTACCTAAAATCTCCCTCTCTGATAATTCTTCTGCCATTTCTTTCAGGCGCATGTATTCCAATAAGGGCCGCATGATCTCATCGCGGGGATCCTCGCCTTCATCTCCGTCATTTATACCTGGAAGGAGCATTTTTGATTTTATATGGATTAGCGTGGAGGCCATGACCAAGAAATCACCTGCAACGCTTATATTGAGGGCCTTCATCATATCCAAATACGCTAAGTACTGGTCCGCAATCGTAGTGATCGGGATATCGAAGATGTCCAGTTCATTTTTGTAAATGAGGTGTAGCAGCAGGTCCAAAGGCCCTTCAAATATCTCTAATTTAACTTCGTATTCCACAATATAAATGCCTAAAGTGATCTAAAGTGCCTAAAATACCTAAAGTTTGAGGTGTCTAACGCCTACTACTCTTCAATTCTTAATTGACAATCATCAGTCCCCCGATATCCAAAATCCAGCATCCAGTATCCAGAATCCAGTATCGAGTATCCAGTACCCAGCCCTATATCTTAACGGCCTCTCTTACCTCTTCCATGGTCTGCCGTGCGATCGCTCGGGATTTCTTATTCCCTTCTGCCATGATCTCTTTAACCCCCTCCGTATCAGACTCCAACTCCTTTCTCTTGGCCCTTATCGGTTCAAGACCGATTTTCAGTGCTGAAGCCATCTTCCTTTTGCAGTCCACACATCCTATTCGGGCTGAAGGACATTCGCTTCGAATAGTTTCGGTTGCTTCATTATCTGAATAGATCTCATGGAAAGAGAAAACATTACAGATAGTTGGGTCGCCAGGGTCGGTTTTTCTGGCACGTTGGGGATCGGTTATCATCTGCGCCACTTTTGCATCGATCTTTTCATCTGTGTCTGTCAGGAATATTGAATTCCCATAGCTCTTGCTCATCTTGCGCCTGTCAATACCGAGAAGTTTTGATGTGGGGGTAAGGAGGACATCGGGGACAGGAAATACCTCTTGGTAGAGATGATTGAAACGACGGGCTATTTCCCTGGTCAGTTCAACATGAGGGGCCTGATCTTCGCCCACAGGGACACCATTGGCCTTATACATCAAGATGTCGGCGGCCTGGAGCACGGGATAACCCAAGAACCCATAGGTATAGACGTTTTTTTGGCTCAGTTCACTGAGCTGCTCCTTATAGGTGGGGTTCCTCTCCAACCAGGGTAGGGGTGTGATCATGGAAAAGATCAGATAAAGCTCTGCGTGCTCTTTGATTTCGGACTGAATAAAAAAGGTGGAAAGCTCCGGATCAAGCCCCACAGAAATCCAGTCGATAATAATATCATAAGTACTTTCTCGAATGATGTCGGGGTGCGCGTATTCGCTGGTCAGAGCATGCCAGTCTGCAATAAAGTAAAAACAGTTATATTTTTCCTGGAGCTTTTTCCAGTTCAGAAGAGCTCCGTGCAGATGTCCGAGATGAATTTTTCCGGTGGGTCTCATTCCACTAACGATTTTCCCTTTTTTCATTTGGTCAGATTTCCTTTCGATTTGGATCCAACAGATCACCGAATTTGTCTTTGACAAAACGGATTTCATCGCCCCGTGTTTTTGTCAGATTATTCAGCCGTGCTTCTAATAGACTGTCAAAGACTTCTCTAAAAACCGGGCCTGATTTCAAGCCTATCTGCAGCAGCTCTTTTCCATCTATTAAGACCTTTTTACCTTTTAACTTCGTAAAGAAGAAGGATATGAGCCGCCTCATTTTTTCGGTTTTGGCCCTTGCCATCAGATATAGCAAGGTCTCTGTATCATAAGGAAGAAGCAATGTATAGAGCTGATAATTGGTTCCATCGAATTTGAACAGCGAATTCAGAAGCCTGTCCCCGGATTTCCGTTGAAGCGCCATCTTGCGATTGATTCCCATATCCTTAGTCAATTTTTTGAACGCCTTAGCATCAAGTTGGCTCGTAAGCCCGTACCAGTATAATTTCCATGGCTCAAACGGTTCTTCAAGATAGAGGAGATTGTACCAGGCGATGACCTTATTGATTTCTTCTAATAGATTTTGGATATTCTCAGTTAGTTTGATATCGGGAGAAATAAACTTTAGCAGTCTTAATTTATTCATCCTTCTTATCGTACTTGAGGGGTCTTGCTCCTTGAGGATATGTTTTAGCTCTAAGAAGACCCGGTGTGAGGCAAGGGTTTCAACCCAGTTCATCTTTGCCGCATTTTTCAGGAGGGCAAGGGTCAGTTTTCCGATTTCGAAACCGAATCGCTGTTCAAAACGCACCGCACGGAGCATGCGCGTGGGGTCTTCCACAAAGCTCAGGTTATGGAGGACCCGCAGCACCTTTTCCTTGATGTCTTTTTGTGCCCCAAAATAGTCTATGAGTGTTCCGTAGTGTTTCTTGTTCAATTTTATGGCTAAGGTGTTGATAGTAAAATCACGACGGTAGAGATCAAGTTTTAGGGAACTTGTCTCAACGATGGGGGGCGCGCCAGGGGATTCGTAATATTCTATTCTCGCAGTAGCCACGTCAACTTTGAAACCGTCCTGGAAAATAAGCACGGCGGTCCCGAATTTCCGGTGACTCCTGACGCGGGCTTCGTGGTTACGGGCGAATTCCTGAGCAAATTTAATGCCGTCACCTTCAATGACAATATCCACGTCTAAGTTTTTATGTTTCAAGAAAACATCCCTGACCAAACCTCCAACAAGATACGCGTTATAACCAAGTATATCAGCAATATGGCCAAATTCTTTAAGAAGTTTGATTAGGCTTGCAGGCAACCTTTCCTTCATGATTCCGGCCATGTTTTTCTTCCTGACAATGCCGGCCCCCTCCTTGGAATTATGGAGAAACTCAACGGGACTTCCTACTAAGATATTGAGAAGATCTGTTCTTGTAATCACTCCTGACGCCCGCCCATTTTCTACGACCGGGAGAATCCTCACTTTGCCTTTTATAATAAGCTCCTGGACCTCCCTTAACGGAGCATCAGGATGGACGGTGGAAAATTCAATATGCATGTATTCCTCTACTTTTAGGTTGCCCAGCCCAAGAAAGATCGCTTTTTCAACAATTTGCCTTGTTATATAGCCTTGAAGCATATCATCATCCACTACGAGAAGGACGTTAATATTATACCGGGTCATCAAATTTGCAGCTCGCTTGAGCGTCTCAGAGGAAGAAATCTCTATTATAGGAGAAGACATCATATCCTGCGCCTTTTTGGCAGGCTTTATTTGGTTGTCTAAAAGGGCGTTTAAAGACCTCTCAACCTGGATGAGAGTCTGGTTCTTTATGGTCGCAGAGGCCGCCTGGGGATGACCCCCTCCTCCAAAGGCCTGTGCTATCTCAGCGCTGTTTACCTCATCTATCCGACTACGGGCCACGAGATAGATCCGGTCTGCCATCTGGGCCAGAGCGAAGACCACGTTCAGGCTCTCCATTTCAATAAATCTGTGTACAAGAACTGCAAAATCCGCGATGTATTCATCTGTTATCACCTTGGTAATAACAACCTCCACGCCGTTGATAACGCGAGTGGTGGCAGATCTTGTGAGGTCGTTCAGTAGCCACAGATTTTCTATAGTTAATTCTCGGGTCAGCATATCCGAGATGATATTATGGTCAGCTCCCTGCCTGGCGAGCCATGCAGCAGCCACATAATCTTCACTGGTGGTGGAAGCAAAGGTGAAAGAACCCGTATCTTCGTGGATTCCGGTGCACATAATAGTGGCCTCATCAGGGGATACAGGGATCTTTTTCTCTCTGAGAAGACGCGTGAGAATCGCCGTGGCTGAGCCGGTTTTGCGAACAACCTCTACGTCCCCATGTATGTCATCAGAGGAATCCGGATGGTGATCGTATATATGGATCTCAACTCCATTTTTCCCCGCTAATCGGGCAAATTTTCCTATACGGCTTTTCTGCCTGGTATCCACAAGGATGAGTCTTTTAATGTGGTCAAGGTCAACCTGTCTTACCTTGGCGAAGTTGAATAGGTATGATACGGAATTGAGAAAGAAATTGCGGAGGTTTTTTTCCTGAGAACCCGGGAAAACAAGAGTAGCATCAGGGTAGAGTTTGCTGGCAGCTAACATGGAAGAGAGGGCGTCAAAATCGGCGTTGATGTGGGTAGTTATGACTTCTTCGTGGATTTTCTGGGACTGCTTTTCCTTATTTCCTTTTTTTTTCGCGGGCTCTGCCATGGGACAACCATATCATAATAGACAGGAATCGTCACTACAGGGATCTTCAATTGCCAACCCTACAGCCCCTTAAGATTTTCCTCATTCTCCTGCTCTTTCTTACACTTAATACATAGGGTCGTCACTGGACGGGCCTTCAATCTTTTATCAGAAATATCCTCACCACACTCTTCACAGATTCCAAAGGTACCCTGGTCAAGCCTGTCCAAGGCCTCTTTGACTTTTGAAATCAGTCGTCTCTCTCTATCTCGAATCCTGAGGGTAAAATTTCTTTCCGATTCTAAAGTAGCCCTGTCGGTGGGGTCGGGGAAGGTTTCTCCGCGGTCGGTCATCCCGCTGACAGTCTTTGTGGCTTCATCCAAGAGGCCAGCCAGCCTCTCGTTGAGCAGGTCTCTAAAATATTTCTGATTCTTCTTGCTTAACATAGATCTCTCCGTCCCAGAAAAAATGAAATATATCGTTTTTTACCATTACCACCAGCCCTGAATAAACCCCATAGATGGGATAAACTCGGGGGATTTTATTTCGCCATTTTTTTCCAGAAGCCCTTGGGATTTTTCCTCTTAGATAAGGCCAAATCCTCTGTCTCTGCAAAAGCCTCTAATAGTTCCTTTTGGCGCTGGTTCGTTTTTTCGGGTATCTTTACGATAATCTTGACATAAAGATCTCCCCTTTTACGATACCCTCTCAGACTGGCCATCCCTTTTCCAGCTATCTTAATCACCTCGCCGGGTTGAGTGCCACGGGGAATCACCAGCTCATGACCTTCCTTGTCATCCAACATAGGAATCATCATAGTGTCGCCTAAGGCAGCCTGCACGAATGAGATGGGAATCTGACAGATAAGGTCTTCTTCCTCCCGCCTGAAAAATTCGTGTTCTTTGACGTGAATAACGACAAAGAGATCTCCGGGGGGGCCTCCATATTCTCCAGATTCACCTTCCCTTCTCAAACGCAATTGGGATCCTGTGTCTACGCCTGAAGGGATTTTCACACTGATACTTCTCTCAACCCGAGTTTTTCCACCTCCCCTGCAATCCGGACATGGATCTGTGATTATTTCTCCCTGACCGTGACAGGCCGGGCAGGTTGTGCTGACCTGAAAAAAGCCCTGAGATCGAATCACCTGGCCCCTACCCTGGCATGTGGGGCAGGTCTGGGGTTCATTGCCGGGACTCGCGCCGGAACCGTTGCAGGTCATACAGGCCTCCAGCCTGTTAAAGGTGATCTCTTCTTCTATCCCGCGGAAGGCCTCTTCCAAGGTCAGTTCCAGGTCGTACCGCAAGTTTTTCCCCTGTCTGGCTCGGGTCCTTCCCCCCCTGCTGCCAAAACCGAAAAAGCCCTCAAAGATATCTCCAAAACTTGAAAATATATCCTCAAAGCCATTGAAACCTCTAAACCCGGTGCCTTGTAGACCTTCATGACCAAACTGATCATAGATCTGCCTTTTTTCCGAGTCTCTCAAGACCTCATAGGCCTCGGCAGCTTCTTTAAAACTCTCTTCAGATTCTTTGTCACCGGGATTTTTATCAGGATGATATTTCAAGGCCATCTTTCGATAGGCACTCTTGATCTCCTCATCTCCGCAATCTCTGGAAACACTCAGGATCTCGTAATAATCTCTCTTATAGGTTGTCACTTTTCTTCAGGCACCTCTTCATCTTTACCCGTTTCCAGATCTGGAGATTCCGGTTCGTTTTCGAGCGAAGATTCTTCGATGAGTGAACCCGGTTCATTTTCAGATGGGTTTTCCGCTAAATATTCCTCGTTATCTTTTATAGCTTTGAAGACCTCTCCAGCGGCAATTTCCCTGAGTGCCACCACAATATCCCTATTTTTGCAAACAATTAGTGGTTCTGCGCCTTTTTTCAATTGACGAACCCGTTTGGCGGCGAGGTGAATCAATCCAAACCGATTATCCACCTTTTCCAGACAGTCTTCTACCGTGATTCGTGCCATCACTCACTCTCCTCTTTGGTTAATTGTAGCTTTGCAGTATATGTTTATCAAAATCACTTATTAAAAATAAACTTTGTAATATAAGGCTTCCTGTGCTAAATGTAAAGAACAAATTAACTTAGAATTTTCTAACAGGAAGAGTGTGACTCAGGAGACCCCTATTCATGTTAGCCAAAGTCCTCAGTAGCGCCGTCATCGGAATCGATGCCTATGTCGTAGAGGTTGAGGTGGACATCTCTCAGGGGCTCCCTTCCTTTTCCACAGTGGGTTTGCCGGAAGGGGCTGTCAGGGAGAGCAAAGAGAGGGTCAAGGCTGCAATCAAAAATTCGGGTTATCACTTTCCCTCCGATCGAATCACGGTCAACTTAGCTCCCGCAGATATAAAGAAAGAAGGCTCGGCATTTGACCTCCCTATGGCGATTGGTATTCTTGCGGCTACGGGACTGGTCGACAGATCCTCCTACTCAGGCTATGTTTTCTTGGGCGAATTGGCCTTAGATGGCCTCATTAGACCTGTCAAAGGGGTCTTGCCCATGGCCATTGCCGGTAAAAAATTGGGACTCAAGGGCATCTTCCTTCCCGAAGAAAACGCTTCTGAAGCAGCAGTAGTGGAGGGGATCGATATCTTTCCCGTTAATGCCCTATCCCAGGTTATCGGCGCCCTCAGGGGCATTGCCAAATTAAGTCCTTTCAGAGTGGACCTTGCCAAACTCTTTCAGCCGCCTGCCTCCGATGTGGATTTCAAGGATGTCCGTGGCCAGGAGAACGCAAAAAGGGCCGTTGAGATCTCGGCCACCGGCGGACATAATCTTATAATGATAGGCCCTCCTGGTTCCGGCAAGACCATGTTGGCAAAGCGCCTTCCCACGGTTCTCCCGGTTCTCAGCTTTGAAGAGTCTCTTGACACGTCCAAGATCTACAGTGTAATGGGGCTTATGCCAGATGGCCACGGTCTGATCACCCTCCGCCCTTTTCGCTCGCCGCACCACACGATTTCCGACGCCGGTCTTATCGGAGGAGGACAGAACCCCAAACCTGGTGAAGTCAGCATGGCACACAACGGCGTTCTATTCTTAGATGAACTCCCGGAATTCAGGAGAAATGTCCTGGAGGTATTGAGACAGCCGATGGAAGATGGTCAGGTAACTATTTCCCGCGCCAATTCAACGGTTGCATATCCTGCCGAATTCATGTTAGTGGCTGCCATGAACCCCTGCCCATGCGGTTTCTTGGGTGATCCCAAGAGGGAATGCATCTGCACGACGTTGCAGATTCAGAGGTATCGGGCCAAGATATCCGGACCCCTGTTAGACCGAATCGATCTCCATATGGAGGTCCCTGCCGTGCCCTACAAAGACCTGGCAGGGATATCTGAAGGGGCCTCATCTGCAGAGATCCTTAAAAGGGTGATGGGTGCGAGGAAGATCCAGGAAGAGCGGTTTGCGCGGACAAAGATATTTACGAACGCCCGAATGAACAGCCGCCACATCAAGAAATATTGCCGAATTGACTCAGAATCGGGCGTCCTGTTAGAAAAGGCCATGGAGAGGTTTGGTCTGAGCGCAAGGGCACACGCCCGTATATTGAAAATCGCCAGGACCATCGCTGATTTAGAGGGATGCGCTGAAATAGGGGCGCCCCATGTGGCAGAGGCCATTCAGTATAGGACCCTTGATCGTAAGATTTTAAGATGAAAGACCGCCTTTGTCCTCAACCGCATCTCGGACCCAATCCTCAAAATCCACATGCGCATCTCGCCACCTCCACCTAAGACCTTTGTTCCACAATGGACTCCTGAAAATCCCGGTCAATAAGGAATTTGCATCTTTAGATTATTCAGTTGACAATTACTTTAAGAAAATGTAATATCCTGATCCATGGATATCCCTTTTCCTGAAAATCTGTTGCCAAGAAAGATCCTTCAGAGGATTATCCCTTTTTTGGAACCGGAAAATATCATTCTCCTGACCGGTGCAAGGCAGACAGGGAAGACATCTCTACTTTACCTGATAATCAGGCATTTGTGGCAAGAAGGTCTTTCGCCCTCCCAGACCGCATTCTTCGACCTTGAAAACCTACATGATTTTGATTTAATAAATAGTTTAAAGGACTTCAATGATTTCTGGCAAATCCTCAAAAATAAGAGCGTTGACCCTAACAAGAGAGTTGTCGTTTTCATCGACGAAATACAGCACCTCGATAACCCCTCCTCTTTCCTGAAATATATGCACGATCATAACAAACTCCGGCTTAAGTTTATTGTTACGGGTTCCTCTTCACTTGAAATCAAGAAAAAATTCACTGATCGTTTAACCGGCAGAGTCTACCGTTTCATCATCAGACCTCTCGATTTCCAGGAATTTCTTGAGTTCAAGGGCGAAAAAAACTTAGCCGGGATTGTTTCATCATTTGACTTCAACTTCTGGGTCTCTTCCGAACATCCGGAGAAGGATCTCCGGACGCTCGATCCCGATGAGATGAAGCGCCTTAACCGTTTTCTGGATGAATACTTGATCTATGGCGGATACCCGGCAGTTACCCTGAAAGAAAACCCCCTTATAAGACAAAGAGACATCCAGGAGATCTATTCCTTGTATATCAGGCGGGACATTAAAGATATCGGGGAAATTGCGGATGTATCAGGTTATAACAATCTGGTCACCCTTCTCTGTCTTCAGATTGGTAACCTTATAAAAGATCAGGAATTGGCCGTATCGTCCGGGTTGTCTCGTCCAACGGTCAAAAAATATCTATTCTTGTTGGAAAACACCTATGTCCTGAGTCTCGTGCCGCCCTTCTTTACCAACAAAAGGACTGAGGTGATCAAGACCCCCAAGGTGTATTTCAATGATGCGGGCATGAGAAACGGGGTCGTCAACAACTTTGTTTCCCTTCACCAGAGGACAGACAGGGGGGCAATCTTAGAGAATTTTGTTTTTACACAGCTCAGTGGGGGAGACGACCTTTACCAGAAAATAAAATTCTGGCGGAGCCACAGCAAAAAGGAGGTCGATTTTATCTGGCAGACCGACATGGAAAAACCTTATCCCATTGAGATAAAACTCCACTACACGCCCAGAGAACCATTACCGTCAGGGCTCAAGAGTTTCGTCGGCTCATACCGGCCTTCAAGGGCCTTTATCGCCCATATGGGAAAATTCAATACACTCGATTTCAAAGGAACAACAATCTTTGTCATTCCTGCATGGTCGGTTTGACATTAGATTTTCTTGAAACGAATACGCTCTTTCATGGAATGGCTGCGGTCAGGAGAACGCAAAAAGGGCAGTGGAAATATCGGCTATTGACACCGATTTAATTCAGGACCAGTTTCACTGATATAATTCTATACCATTCCCACCAGTTTAGTTTTACCCCATCCATGTTATTTTTTGAGTTTTTTTATAAAACTCCTTTTCATTTTTTTTAATTTCTCTCTTATTTTGTAATTCCGATAAGTTAGGTCATTTTCTCAAATTAGGAGAGAGTGACCATGCAACAGATCCTTTGTGTTTATTGTGGTGACCTATTTGACCCAAGCCCAAGGCATAAGAATCAGATCGCTTGCAAGAAGCCACAATGTCAAAAAGCCAAGAAAGCTGAATGGCAAAGACATAAGATGAAAATCGACCCGGTTTACAACGCCTCCCAGAAAATCAGTAAGAAACAGTGGGCCAACGCCAATCCGGGCTATTGGAAAAAGTACCGTAATAAAAATCCCGACAAAACAGAACGTAATCGTATCCTTCAGAGAGTTCGAAACCAAAAGGCCAGGTCAAAAAAGTCCGATGCAAAGATGCAAACGCCGTTGATTGCAAAGATGGACGCGTCAAGATCTGATAATTTTCATCCACTTGGTCAGTTTTGGCTTGTCCCTGTGGTTGCAAAGATGGATGCGTTAAAAGTTA
>CAZFSF010000048.1:0-19056 GCA_964522045.1 uncultured Desulfobacteraceae bacterium | reverse complement strand
ATCCTCAAAATACTTCAATGTATTCTTGCGGTTAAAATCTTCGCCTTCCTTGACCTTGCAAAAAATCTCTCATTCTCGAACGGCCTCCTAGTGCTCCCCGTCAGTTTATTTCAAAGGTCTCAGGTTAAGGGTTAACTGGCGATAAATCCTTGATTTTTGTGTGGTAAAGTTTTTTAATAGCCGTGGCAATGTCCGGCAAATCTCGATAATTTGGTAATGGATAATGTTTGGAAAAGTCATAAAAGGTATTTTTGGCAGTAAGAACGAACGGGAACTCAAGGAGATGGCCCCTCTGGTCGATAAAATAAACCAGTTGGAGCCGGATTTTCAGGTCCTGACAGACGAGCAACTCCTTGCAAAGACGGCAGAATTCAAGGAAAGGCTTTCACAGGGAGAGACCTTGGATGATCTCCTCCCTGAGGCATTTGCCGCTGTAAGGGAAACATCTGTAAGGACCTTGGGCATGAGACACTTCGACGTGCAGTTGATTGGGGGGATCGTGCTTCACCAGGGCAGGATTGCTGAAATGAAGACAGGTGAGGGCAAGACCCTGGCCGCCACTCTTCCGCTTTACCTTAATGCCCTGACAGGTCGAGGAGCCCACTTGGTGACTGTCAATGATTACTTGGCACAGCGGGATGCAGAATGGATGGGAACAATTTATAAGGCCATGGGACTTTCAGTGGGTGTGATTGTGCATGGGATGGATGACCTGGAAAGAAAGAGGGCCTATGAATGTGATATTACCTATGGAACCAACAACGAGTTCGGGTTCGATTACCTTCGCGACAATATGAAGTTTGACCATGCCGATTTTGTTCAGAGGGAGTTTTATTTTGCTATTGTGGACGAGGTAGACAGTATCCTCATCGATGAAGCCAGGACTCCTTTGATCATCAGCGGGCCTGTAGAACATAGTGAAAACAAGATTTACGAGGAGGTCAAACCGTTTGTAATCAATCTAAGGAAGAAGCAGGGCTCTATCATACGTTCCCTCTTGAAAGATGCACGCCAGTCTCTTGACGGCGGGGATGCGGATGAAAGGGCCATCGAAACCCTGCTTCAGATCAAAAGAGGGGATCCCAAGAACCCAGTATTCTTAACTATTGTAGCCAAAAACCAGGCCCTGAAAAAGCAGATCGACAGGACAGAGAGTATGCTGAGGTCGCAGAAGATCTTGTCTGACCTGGACCAGGAGCTTTACTGTACCATTGATGAGCGGAGTAACGCGGTGGAACTCACGGAAAAGGGTATTGACCTCCTCTCGAAGGGTGGCCTGGGTGAATTTGCGCTCCCCGATTTAGACGATCAGAGCCACAATATTCGAAATGACGAGCGCTTGAGCGACGCGGAGAAGGATGACCGGCTAAAGGAGCTTGAAGAGGCGTACATGAGGTCATCTGACCTCCTC
Organism: uncultured Desulfobacteraceae bacterium; assembly: GCA_964522045.1. Classification (GTDB taxonomy): domain Bacteria; phylum Desulfobacterota; class DSM-4660; order Desulfatiglandales; family Desulfatiglandaceae; genus Desulfacyla. Next base: position 17,645 of record CAZFSF010000048.1, on the reverse strand, counting down.
CACTCCACTCAGCAGCTTATCAAGGCCTACTGGTTGTTTGAGAAGGACGTCCACTACGTAATCAAAGACAATGAGATCATGATCGTAGATGAGTTTACCGGCAGGATGATGCCTGGCAGGCGCTGGAGTGACGGTCTGCACCAGGCAGTGGAGGCCAAGGAGGGGGTAAAGGTCGCCGGCGAAAACCAGACCTTGGCCACGGTGACCTTCCAGAACTTCTTTCGCATGTATGAAAAACTTGCTGGAATGACCGGTACTGCCGATACTGAGGCCGCTGAATTCAACAATATCTACAAGTTGGACGTGGTTGTTATCCCTACTAACAAGGATATGGTCCGTATTGATTTCCCGGACGCGATCTACAAGACCGAAAGGGAGAAGTTTAAGGCCGTTTGTGACGAGATCAGGGAACTTCATGAGAAAGGTCAGCCGGTCCTGGTGGGTACGATCTCCGTCGAGAAGTCGGAAATGCTGAGCAGGATGCTTAAACGGGCAAACGTTCCCCACTCTGTGCTCAACGCCAAACATCATCAGAAAGAGGCCGAGATCATTGCAAATGCAGGCCAGGCAAAGACCGTGACAATCTCGACCAATATGGCCGGCCGGGGAACGGATATTGTCTTAGGGGAGGGAGTCCGGGAGTTGGACGGACTCCATATCTTAGGGACCGAGAGGCACGAGAGCCGGCGCGTGGATAACCAGCTCAGGGGCCGTTCAGGCCGACAGGGAGATCCGGGCACGTCCCGTTTTTACCTCTCTCTCGAAGATGACCTCCTTCGAATATTTGGTTCTGAAAGGATCTCCTCTATTATGGAGCGGCTTGGTATGGAAGAGGGCGAGCCGATCGAGCATAACCTGATCTCACGCGGTATTGAGAAGGCCCAGAAAAAGGTGGAGGGGCACAATTTTGACATGAGAAAGCACCTCCTTGAGTATGATGATGTGATGAACAAGCATCGGGAGATTGTCTATTCTCTCAGGAAGGATATATTAGAGGGGCATAGGATCGGTGAAATCATCGAGGATATGATCGATGAGAAGGTGGGGCACCTGGTTGAGCAGTGGATTGGCCCTAACGAGCATCCGGAAGATTGGAATATCAAGGACCTCAAGGGTAACATCTCCAGGTTGTTCGGTTTTCGATTAAGGTTAGGACCTGAGGATATGGGGGAAGAAGATTTTGACGCCCTGAAGGTGGAGGACCTTCCGGGCCTCATAAAGGAACAGGTCAGGTCGGCTTACGAAGAGAGGGAGAAGCAGTTCGGAAAGGAAGAATTGGAAAATCTTGAGCGTTTTATCATGCTCCAGATCATAGACGACAAATGGGTTGCCCATCTTCAGTCCATGGATCACATGAAAGAGGGCGTTGGTCTTCGTGGTTACGGGCAACTCGATCCCCTCAAGGAGTACCAGAAGGAGGGCTTCGCCCTGTTCGGGGAACTCATGGATCAGATCCGGGAAGAGACCGTAAGCATGCTTTTCAGGGTGCAAATCGTGAGGGAAAGACCTGAAGAGGAGCGCAAACGGAAGAAAAGGAGCCTGAACTTGAGTCACGGAGGAGATGATGCAGGGCCGATCACAGTCAGGCGCAAGGAGGAAAAGATCGGGAGAAACGCCCCCTGTCCCTGCGGCAGTGGTAAGAAATACAAGAAGTGCTGTGGGGCAAAGTAGGGCCTTGAATATTGACGGCCATGTGAAAAGTCCTTTTTACATGGATGTAGGGATTCAGGAATTTAGGAATTGCGAGTTGTTATCGGAAGTTAATCCTAATAGAATTCACTGCATTCAAATTTGTCTTACATATAACCTCCTGATATTGCTACATATCAATTTCATTTTTGTGAATTTTGCGCCTTTTTGCGGCTTTATCAAGATTGGATGATCACGGAATGTTATGGATGAAGAGAAACACATAGTACAGGGTTTTAAGGCTGCGGCCGTGGTTGCAGGGCTGAAAAAGGGCGATGCCCCTGATATCGCGCTGATTGTCTCGGATAGGGAGGCAGCGGCGGCAGGGGTATTTACTACCAACAAGGTCAAGGCAGCTCCGGTTATCCTGTCTGAGAGACACGTTGAAAACGGAAAGGCCCGGGCCATCATTGCAAATGCGGGGAATGCCAATGCCTGTACCGGCGAGGCAGGACTCGATGACGCCCGCAGGACAGCAGAGCTTGTGGGCCGGGGATTAGGGATTGGTCCTGAGGATGTCCTGGTTGCCTCCACAGGGGTTATCGGGAAACAGTTGGATATGCACCTGATTGCGGGGGCAATACCAGGGCTGACAAAGGCCCTCGCTTTAGATGCTGTGCCTTTAGCTGCCCGGGCAATTATGACCACGGATTCATTCCCAAAAATAAGCAGCTTTGAGGGGCGGGCAGGGGGACACACCTATCGAATCATTGGGATTGCAAAGGGCGCCGGCATGATTATGCCCAATATGGCCACCATGCTCTGCTTTATCCTGAGCGATATAAGTATCAATCCCGATGACCTTAAAAGGGCACTTCTTTCATCGGTGGAAACCACGTTCAACCGGATTTCTGTGGATGGAGATACCAGCACGAACGACACGGTTCTCGCAATGGCCAACGGTCTTGCGGGAAACGGAGATCTCGGAGGGGAGGATTATGAAATCTTCACTGAAGGGTTGAGGAACGTCATGTGGGATCTGGCCCGGATGATCGTTCGAGACGGGGAGGGCGCCACTAAACTGGTCAGTGTTGAGGTGAAGAATGCATTTTCTCCTTCAGATGCCTTAAGTGCTGTCAGGACGGTGGCTAACTCAAGTCTTGTCAAGACCGCTCTTTATGGTCAGGATCCCAATTGGGGGAGGGTCATGGCGGCCTTGGGTAGGGCAGAAATAGAGATGAGAGAGGATCGTGTGGATATATGGATTGATGATGTCCGGATCGTTGCCGGGGGCCTGGGAAGGGGCGATGAGGCGGAGAAGAGGGCGGCAGAAATAATGACCCGAAATGAATTCGCCCTCACGGTCGATCTCCAACAGGGGGAGTATCATGACAGGATGCTTACCTGCGATCTTACCCATGAATATGTGACAATAAACGCGGATTACCGGACATGAGGTGACTGAAATCATGTTTGCTGTAATTATGTGTGGGGGTTCCGGGACACGCTTCTGGCCTGCAAGCCGGAGGCAGAGGCCGAAACAGTTTCTAAATATCACAGGCAAAGGGCCTATGGTGGTTGAGACCTGCGACAGGCTGGACTCCCTTGCCCGTGACGAAGAGATAATCCTTGTCTTGGGAGACAAGCATCTCGAAGAGGCTAAAGATCTATTTTCGGGCAGAGGAGTGCATATGCTTGCAGAGCCTGTGGGGAGGAATACTGCTCCCTGTATCGGATTGGGCGCTGTATACGCAAACCATTTGGGCTGCGAGGGACCTGTGGCCTTTCTCCCTGCAGACCATTTTATCGGGGATCCTTTTAGGTTCTTGGAAGATCTCAGGGCAGCAGAAGAGATCGCAGACAGGGGGGGAATCGTTACCCTTGGGATTGTGCCGAACAGGCCTGAGACCGGTTATGGATATATCAGGCGGGATCAGAGCCGGATTGATGTGGGTGGGAGACCGGCCTACAAGGTATTGAAGTTTGTTGAAAAGCCCGACCTAAAAAAGGCGTGCAGCTATTTGACAAGCGGTGAATATTACTGGAACGGGGGTATTTTTGTTGCTAAACCTGAAACCATTTTGAATGAAACGAAGGAACAGCTCCCTGAACTTTACGAAGGCTTGCAGAGATTAGCAAGGTCATTGGAGAGCGGGGAATTTGAGGAGGAGTTGAAAGATGTTTATGGCGCCCTGACAGGAATTTCCTTTGACTATGGTATCATGGAAAACACTAAAGAAGAGGTTTATGTGATTCCCTCTGAGTGTGGGTGGAGCGACGTGGGGTCATGGGAGTCCCTATATGAACTGAGGGCATCTGAACAGGATAAGGAACAGAACCTGGTTGACGGCGAAACCATCCTTATAGAGTGTGAAAAAAATTTCGTATCAGGTTGCGCCGGACGTTTGGTGGCCTGTTTGGGGCTTAAAGACACTCTGATCGTGGATAGGCCCGACGCCCTCTTAGTGGCTGATCTGAATCGAACTCAGGATATCCGAAAGATAGTTGACCGGTTAAAAGAGATGGGGAAGGATAAAATGTTATAAAGTCTTAGACTTCATTCTCGCCAATATTACCCGGACTTTTTCTCCCCCGGAGCGGAGGATCTTCTTTTGGGCCGTTATGTCAAAAACCTCCGACATCTGTCTGAAAAACTCCATGCTCGTCTTTCGCACTCCCTCGGCCAAGATGATCTCTCCCGAAGGTTTTAGATAGGTTTTGAAGAGTTTCAAGATAGGTTGATAATCCTTTTCCTTATATATCACCTCCGAACCAATAATGTAGTCAAATGCCCCCTCTAACTGGGGTTTGCTCCAGTCTAATTCACTGATTTCAATGCCGGCCTCATCTGTGGAGAGATTAGCACGGGTATTGGCCCTGGCAAAGTTCAAGGCATCGGGATTATATTCCGTCATGGTCACACGATGTCCAAATGCAGAGGCAATAACGCCTACTACACCCATACCGCACCCGATCTCAAGAAAACGTTTTTCCGAGTTGACCGGCATCCCGGCCAGATAGTCTGACAGTATGATGGAGGCCTCCCATATCTTGGACCATAGGGGAAAATCGTGGAAGATATCCTCATGATCGAGGAATTTATCAAGGGATTTCGGGACGAAAAAACGAAATTGCCGGTCTTTGATCGCGAGGTCAGAGGTATCGGTTTCATATTCCTGATGGAAAGATTCGAGGGAAAACATGGCGGTAGGATTACCTCCTATAAATCCCTATGTCAAGTGTTGATCCAGCCTTTATTGATTATGTTCTTTCAGTGTTTGAAGAACTCGGACAAAGGAGAGCGCACCATCACAGGAGTTTGCAATCATTTGGTGTATGTGGTAACATAATAACCATGTGTTCATGCGGAAGATCTATGACGAAGAGGTCTTAAATGTGAGGGAGTAGAGATAGACTGAAGGAGGCGGGATAGCCGATTGTTAACTCACTCAAAGGAGGTAATCGACAATGAGAGAATTAGAAACCTTTTTCAAAACTCTTGGTGATGGCTTGAGGACCTTGGCTCAGGGAGTCAATGCAATAGCCGAAAAACTGGAAGATCTTGCCGATGTTCGGGCTGGGCAGAGGTCTAAACCCGGGACCAGAAAGAAGCCTGATCGTGAGGCCAAGACTGAAAGCCCAAAAGCGAAAACAGCCGGAGAGAGAGCGAATAAAACCCGTCCTAAAGGGAAGAAAGGAACCGCTGCGTCCGATATCGTATACGAGATCTTTGACCGTGCAAAGGGTCCTGTGGATCTCGCAGTATTGGCTGAGAAGACCGGTTTTGAAAAGAAAAGACTATACAACATCCTTTATAGACTCAAGAGTCAGGGCAAAATAAGGAATGTGAGCCAGGGCATTTATGAGAAGGTATAGTCATAATTTGAGTTGAAGAGTATTCATGGACACCATTTTATCTGAAAAACATCGCGTCGTACGCCGGTCGGTTCGCAGGTTTTGTGAACGCGAACTTCAGCCGATTGCCAAAGAGATTGACCATGAAGCGCGGTTCCCATGGGAAGTCGTGGAGAAGATGGGCAGGCTGGGATATTTTGGGATTCAGGTTCCAAAAGGGTTGGGTGGAGCCGACCTGGATTCCCTCAGCTATGCCATTATCATTGAGGAGATCTCAAAGGTCTGTGCGAGTCTCGGACTCTGTGTGACGGTTCACAACAGTGTGGCTGTCTATCCCATACTGGCCTTTGGATCGGAAGAACAGAAAACAAAATGGGTTCCTCCTCTGGCCCGCGGCGAAAAAATCGGGGCGTTTTGTCTAACAGAGCCCAATGCCGGATCAGACGCTACCGGGATTGAGGCAACTGCTATTAGGGACGGGGATAACTATACGGTGAATGCCAACAAGGTTTTTGTGACCAATGGCGGTGTTGCCGATATCTGCCTGGTTTTTGTCCAGACTAATCCAGGCGCTGACCGCAAAGAGATGAGCGTCGTGGTTGTTGAACGGGGCGCCCCGGGGTTTGTGGTGGGGGATCTTGAAGACCTGTGCGGGATGCGGGCAAACCCGGTAAACTCCATCCGCCTCTACGACTGCCGGGTGCCCGTGGAAAGTTTGCTGGGTGATGAGGGTCAGGGGCTGAGAATCGGTCTTACAGCGCTCGATACGGGAAGGATGGGAATCGCGGCCCAGTCGGCAGGAATTGGTCAGGCGGCACTTGAGGAGGCGCTTCGGTATGCCAGGCAGCGCCGCCAGTTCGGAGTCCCCATTGAAAGACATCAGGCCATTCAGTCTATGATTGCGGATATGGCCACGCTTGTAGATGCTGCCAAGCTCATGACCTATCGTGCTGCCGCTCTCCGCGATAAGGGAAAACCCTTTTCCCAGGAATCGGCCATGGCAAAGCTTTTTGCGTCTGAAGCGGCCTCTAAAGTAACTGATATGGCCGTTCAGATCCACGGGGGATATGGTTATTCAAAATCGTATCCTGTGGAGCGGTATTACCGCGATGCCCGTGTGACGAGGATTTATGAAGGGACTTCAGAGGTGCACCGGATGGTGATTGCCAGGGGACTAATGAAATGATTTGGGAATGTGGATTGCGGATTGCGGAAATTAAAAAAGATCACAGATTAGGGGTTGGAAGTTGGAACAAATCGAACGTCCAGGTAAGCGAAGACTCCGACATCGAATGAAAAACAAACATTAACTTTAGGCACTTTTTATCATGCATATAATAGTCTGTATCAAATCGGTAAGTGTAAAGGCCCCAGAGGCCGGCATGATCCGTTCCCATGATTCGACTGAATTGAATCCCTTTGACAGACCGGTCTTGGAGACGGCTCTTCGTATAAGGGAAACCCGGTGCGGAATAGTGACCGCACTTTCCATGGGGCCTGAATCGAGTATCTCCGCTATCTCTGAGGCAAGGGCCATGGGAGTTGACCGGGGTGTTCTAACATGCGATCCGGCCCTTGCAGGATCTGATACCCTTGCAACCTCAACTGCACTCGCTGCCGCCCTAAGCAAACTGGCTCCCTTTGATCTGGTCCTGTTCGGCACAAGGACCTCTGACAGCGATACAGGCCAGGTGGGTCCACAGACTGCACTGCTCCTCGGTATTCCCTTAGTGACACAGGTTTATTCAATTGAGCATAGAGACTCCGGTCTTTGTGTTGAACGAACTGCAGACGGTTTTATTGAGAAGTTCGAACTTTCATTCCCTGCCGCGCTCACAATTCATCCGTCCTCGGTACAGCCGAGGGACATTGACCTCGCTGGAATCGGATCGGCTTTTGAAGAAGAAAACACGGAAATATGGAACCTGAGTGATCTGGAATTGTCTCCGGATCAGGTTGGAGATGCAGGGTCGCCGACTAAGGTATTATCCATTTCAAGGGCAAAGAGGCACAAGATATGCGAGTTTTTCAAGGGCGATGCCCTGGAACAGGCAGACGAACTCATTAAACGGCTAAGTGAGTCAGGTATGATTGGGTAAGAACTGGATACTGGTTACTGGATACTCGATACTGGTCAAAGATCCCGTTTTTAAGCGGGGATGCTGGTTTCTGGATACTCGATACTGGATGCCTGATACTGTGTGAAGGTTTTGGACGATTAAAAATGGGTGATGTGACCACAAAAGATATCTGGGTATTTGGCGATCTGCGAAATCAAAAGCTTTTCGAGTTCAGCCTCAATGTTTTGGCCAAGGCGCGGGAATTATCCCGATCAGTCGGGGGAAAGGCCGCAGTTGTGATTTTTGGGCCATCCGAGAATGAGTCGGAAGAAATTTCCACGCAATCTTCACGCATTCCGATCAAGATTGCAGGAAAAAAATACGTCGATCACGGCGCAGACCTGGCTTACGTTATTGAGAACAGGGACTTTATTCTGCCAGAGTGTGAGACTTATGCAAGATCCTTGGCGGATCTGGTCAGGGAACGGCTGCCGATGCTTGTTCTTTTTGCACTGACCGATTTTGGGCGGGAAATGGCTGCTATGACGGCCCGGACCTGCAATGCAGGGTTGATAGCGGATTGTGTGGATCTGCGTATCGAGGAAAATGGAATTACAGGGGTATGTCCTGCCTGGGGCGGAGAGATAGTGGCTGAAATCGGTTTTTCTGATGACCATGGCACCGGGTTTGCCACGGTTCAGCCCCACGTGTTCTCTGCTGTTGAGGCCCAGGGTCAACCGGGTACTATCGAACGGATTCAGAGTAAGTGCGTGGATGAAATCAAAAGGCTTAAGCTTTTGGCCCGTTCCCCGGAGCCTGCTGAACGCCGGATGTTAGAAGAGGCAGGGGTTGTTGTTGTAGGCGGCGCAGGCCTTGGCAACATCGAGGGGTTTGGGATGGCCCGGGAATTAGCCGTGGCCCTTGGAGGAGAAGTGGCGGCAACGCGGCCACCGGTGCTGCAGCACTGGGTAGAAGAGGAACGAATGATCGGTCAGACCGGAAAGACGGTGAGCCCGGATCTCCTTTTTTCCATTGGTACCTCCGGCGCTATTCAGTACACTGCAGGGATTATGAAATCAAAAACCATAGTTGCCATCAATCGTGATCCGAATGCACCTATCTTCCAGGTTGCAGACTTTGGCATTGTTGCAGATGCAAAGACCTTTGTCCCCCTCGTTACTGCCCGGACCAAGCAAACGGTGATGCGCAAATTAGCGGATGTTTTGACGGATGATAAGGGTGCTCAGGCCGGGAAGGACGGGTTTGGGGCGAAAATTGAAAAGCTGAGGAAAGGGCAGGGCTGGTCACGGGAATCCTTAGCAGAGGCGACCGGTCAGACACCGGAATTTGTCGCCCGGGTGGAATCAAACGATATTTCACCACCGGTGAGTTTTTTGGTGCGTCTTGCAGGTGCCCTGAGTATCGATCCAGGGACTTTTCTCCATAAGGAGGAACAGGCTGCAATTCGAGACCAGCGTGCCCAGGCCTTTATTAAACGTACACGCAGTTACTCCTACCAGACGCTTACGCCCGGGGCCGAGAATAGCCATTTACGGGCCTTTATGGTGACGATCGAATCCCATCATGCCCATAAGCCGGTGGAATATAAGCATGAGGGCGAAGAATTTATTTATGTGATGGAGGGAGATCTTGAGTTTACTCTTGGGGGGAGGACCCACCTACTCAAGAAGGGAGAGAGTATCCATTTCAACTCAGATATACCGCACAAACTCAAAAGCCTTTCTAATGAACCTACCCGGTGTCTGGTAATGCTTTATACTCTTTAAAGTGCCTAAAGTTAAGGAACCTCGTGACTTTTTATAGGGGGCTTCGCATCTTGCGCCAATGACTTCTCCAATTTATTGACCTTCCTGGTCAATGCCTCGATCTTGGCAGCAAGATCAACTGCCTGTTCCTTGGTAGCAAGGTTCATGATGTTCATAACTTCATTGATCCGTTGATCAATTTTTTCACCAATCCAATTTCTCAGGTCATCGGCACGGCTCGAGATCTCTTTCTTGAATTTGCTCCCCTCGGATCGGGTCAACTCCTTCTCCGTGACCAACCGGTCTACCAGTTTATCTATCTCCTCATCGGCCATAGTCAAAGCACGGTCCCACAGGGAAACATACTTCTTGCCATAGTCTACCAGGGTCCCCGGACCTTTTCGAAGCAACTGGACCACAATCCCGGAGGCCACATCATCAGTTTTTCCCTTCTTATCCCGCGCCAGGATCTGGGATACGGTGGCAGCGGTCAGATCTTTACCGGTCTTGTTATCCACAACTGTGATCTCTTCGCCTGACTTGATCAGTTTTGAGATCTGATCCAGGGTGATGTATTTTTTATCTGTGACATCATAAAGTTTGCGATTGGCATATCGCTTGATTTTATGCATGGGTTCCTCCTGACCCGGATAAGCCCGCCATAGGCGGACAAGCCGGAAAAGTGCCTGAAGTTGATATTTATTTCACACTCCGCCCCTGCCTGCGGCGGAAGCGGAGTGGCAATACACTTAGGCAGTCTGGGCCTTGCTCAAGGTGTTGATTTTTCGATTGAGGGCCTTTACGGTTTTTGCCAACGTTTCCATATCCTTCTTGTTAGGCAGATTTAACCGGTCCGGAACAGACTTGAGGCCTTTGGCGATGCCATCCTCGATCGTATTCACCATCGGGATCTTGTCTGTTAAGTTTTTGCCTTTATCGACGATACCTTCAAATGCCTTCCTGGTATCCTTTTGCAAACCCTTATAAAGACCTTTACCGCCATCAATAAAATCGTCCATTACACTGCGGAAATCGTCTCTCAGCTCTTCGACAAAATCCTTGCCGTTTTCAACAAAACCGTTAAAGACTTTGCGGGGATTCTTTCTCACATTCCGGACGAAGTCTTTGCCATCATCAACGAGCCCTTCAATTGTTTTGAGAGGATCTTTTTGCATCTCCCCAACAAAGTCCATGCCGGTTTCAAAGGGCTTCAGGACATATTTTTCATTATAGTCCTTTGCCGTTTCAATCCAGTTATCTTTGGTTTCTTTGATAGCCTTTACGGCGTGAAACTGGGATTTCCCCTTTTTTGCTGTCTTTCTTGCCGGTTTTCTTGTACTCTTTTTTGTTGTTGCCATGGATAAATACCTCCTTAGGATCAAAAAATATGTTATTGGATTTTTCTTGTTCGATGTTGCGTTGGCTCTAATATAACGCACTGCGTCATTTTGTCAACCTTTTTTATAATTTTTTTAACGTGCTTGGTTGATTTGCCTGAAAGGGGTTGCCGCATTTATTTGATATTTCTACAATTTTAGTTGTTTTATCTTTTTTTTCCAACTCAACGATTTAACTACTTAGTGTCTGAACGAAAATCTCGAAATGAAAATGAACACAACATCAATCATGAGGTTTAATGAGTTGGAATTGATTCCATTAATCCAAAATTCATAATCTAAAATTCAACATTGTGCCTGAACAGGGTTTTCGTTCAGGCACTACTTAACGAGGCCTTTCAATGGCGAACATTCTTATTGCTGTCCTGATCGTTATTTTTTTCTTTTTCCCGTTAATGACATATGTAATTTTCTGGTACGATACGGGAAACAGCCCTTACAGGGACGAACTTGCTAAGGAATCGGGTGGGAGAACAACAAGCTGGATCTTAAAAGGGTTCCTCTCGAGCATTCTGAGTCACATCATTATGATTAGCTCCTATCCCCTGGTCTTTGTCAAGAGCCTATGGGAACCGACCCCAAGTGGCAGTGCCTCCTCCCCCCCGGTTATCTTAATTCATGGTCTTTACCACAATGCCAGTGCATGGATCTTTTACAGGTGGTGGCTGAGACAATCAGGATATCAAAGAGTATATCACTTCAATTATAATAGCCTGAAGCTCACCTTCCCGGAGATCAGCGGTCAATTGGATAAATGGATGACGGAAACAGCCCGTTCCTTTCCCGGAGAGGCCGTATTGATGGTGGGGCACAGCCTCGGAGGGCTCCTCGCAAGAGCCTACGCCGGAAGAAAGGATGGGGATCGAGGGCCGGCGGTTAGAGCGGTCGTCACATTGGGGTCTCCACACAAAGGGAGCAGGATGGTCGTTTTCGGGGTAGGGAGATTGGCCAAAAGCCTGGCCTTTGGCAGTCCGCTGATCAGTGACTTGGAACAGATAAGAATCCCTTCCGGGGTGGATTGCACGGCCATCTATTCGCCGGTGGACAATATGGTCCTCCCCACCGAATCCCTGAAAGCGCCGCCGGGTTGGAAAGGGGAAAGGACTGATCCGATCTGTCATGTTTCCATGCTCTACCATCGGCCCACGTTTAGGCGAGTCTTGAACTGTCTGAGAAGTCTGTCACAGTGATCTCTGCGTGTTCTGTCTCTGTCCTCCCTCAGCAGAGAAAATAAGACCGGAATTAGTTCACACATATTGTAAAACGGGAGATAATATGGCTGGAGTATTCGAAATCTATGTGCAGACTCACTTTTCTGCAGCTCACGCGCTGAGGGGATATATCGGTGATTGTTCCCGCACACATGGGCATAACTGGATCATCGAGGTTTTCGTGAAGTGCAAAGAACTGGACGAAATCGGGATCGGGATCGATTTTAGAGACATAAAGAAGGGCGTAAAGGATGTGCTTAAAGGTCTTGATCATTTCAACCTGAATAAACTTCCGCCCTTTAAAGACGTAAACCCCACATCTGAGAACATAGCCAAGTTCCTCTACAGGGAACTGGGCAGGAAACTCAACTCTGATGCCGTGAAGGTCTCAAAAATCAAGGTGTCCGAAACACCCGGGGCCGGCGCCTTTTATTGGGAGGAGTAGGTCATGTCTCTCAAGGTGAATGAAATTTTTTACAGCATACAAGGGGAGTCTACCTATGCCGGCCGACCCTGCGTTTTTGTGAGACTGACCGGTTGCAACCTCAGGTGCTCCTATTGCGACACCCAATATGCCTACGAGGAAGGTGGCATCATGGAGGTGAACCACATATTTGAGCAAGTCGACCCTCATCAGTGCCGTCTCGTTGAGATCACCGGCGGCGAACCTCTGGTTCAGGACGACACCCCAATTCTTATAGAAAGCCTCCTTGATGACCGCTATGAGGTGCTACTGGAGACCAACGGGTCAATGGATATCAGCCGGGTGGATGAGCGTTGCGTGAAGATCGTGGACATCAAGTGCCCATCAAGCGGTATGATGGAGAAAAACAATCTTGATAATTTGGGCAGGTTGACCACGAGGGATGAGCTCAAATTCGTACTCGGGACAGCTGAAGACTACAAATATGCCAAGAAGATTTTGGAATATAAGGAACTGGACCCCGAAAGGATCAACCCCGTTAATTTTTCACCTATTTTTGGACAGTTAGACCCCAAAACCCTTTCTGAATGGATTTTGGAAGACCATCTCGACGTTCGACTCCACCTTCAGCTACACAAATACATTTGGGGCCCTGAAACAAGAGGGGTGTAAACCCTGACGTTGCATAAACCTTTGGTCTAAAAACACTACGCTCGCTCTATATGAGGCCATCAAGAAACGTTAGGGTAAAGGAGTTATGTTTTATGAGCGAAAAAAGGAAGGCCGTTGTTCTTTCAAGCGGTGGTCTGGACTCAACCACTGTCTTGGCTATTGTCCGAGACGATGGGTATGAAGTCTACAGCATCAGTTTCCGCTATGGGCAGCGGCACGCCGTCGAACTGAAGGCGGCCCAACGGGTAGCCGACGCCTTGGGGGTGAAGGAGCACCGGGTCATAGATATCGATCTCGGAAAGATCGGGGGATCGGCGCTCACGGACGATATCGATGTCCCAAAGGCCCGAAGCGAAACCGAAATGGAAAAAGAGATTCCGATTACCTATGTCCCTGCCCGAAACACCATATTTCTCTCCCATGCCCTGGCCTGGGCAGAGGTCCTGGGAGCGTCTGACATCTTCATCGGGGTGAATGCTATCGATTATAGCGGATACCCGGACTGCCGCCCGGAGTTCATCAAAGCTTTCGAAAAAATGGCTAACCTGGCCACAAAAGCCGGAGTGGAAGGGACGGAAAAACTTCGCATTAGAACCCCCATTATTGACATGACCAAGGCTGAAATCATCCGGAAAGGCATGGAACTTGGTGTGGATTACGGTATAACTCACAGTTGCTACGACCCGTCCACTGAGGGAGACGCTTGTGGAAAGTGTGACAGTTGTATTTTCAGGATAAAGGGATTCAAAGAAGCAGGTGTTGAGGATCCAACCCGATACATTCCAAATGGCTGAGCGAGTGTGGGCCCGGATATGATCCATATCCGGAAGCAGGTATCCGATTTCCATTGACTTCAGGAGTATTTCTCTGTAAACGAAATCAGGTAGGATTGCTGTATCGATATTCTTCTTTCAATCCCGAGAGGGAAAAGAGGATTTGAAATGGTCAACCGTCGCCCGAAAACCCCGTTACTCCGAACAGATGGAGAGCGGGGTTTTGTATTTTATGACTCCGGGAAAAGCGCAAAAAAATATGAGGTCAAGAGTGGGAACGATTGGTCGGCACGAAAATTAATCGAGAAAAATCAAGGGTCCGCAGGATGTGGTAGAATTTTCCGGGGATATAACCCCATTGCACCGGATCTTGATTTGTCAAATGTGTAGGTCTGACACCCATGCCTTTTACAGAAATTCAAAGAGTGCATAAAAAATGTTAGATATTATCTATCATTACCCACCTGAATTATTTCAGCTTCTGATTGATACTGTGCCATTGTTGTCTCGCTCAAAAATGGATGTTCTCATTTTTTTCCGTGGCGCAGGTGTAGCGCATTCTTTAGCGGAGGACTTATGGCGCAGAGTCGAAACTGATATAAAGAACATTAATAAATACGAGATAGTCAGAACTATTCTATCACGGCTTAATGACCAGGGTGAATCATCGCTTAGGGAAAGAAGGGAAGTTTTAAAACGTGTGGTTGAGTTTGAAGATTTTTCAACTTGCTGGCCTGACGATCAACTAAAAGCAAAGGGACTTGTTGCTGAAATAAGACGCGTTGTCAATGTTAAGGACTCTTTTACCCGTATCAAACAAGAGCGAGAATATGAAATAAAAAAAAGACAACAAGAATACTTAAAAAAAACCAAAGCTAAAAAAGAGAAAGAGGATGAAATAGAGCAAATCAAAAATGATCTATTTGGCCTTTTTGGACTACCGTCATCTGATAACAAAAAACGAGGCAAAATCTTAGAGGGCATGCTTAATCGCTTGTTTGCCGCATATAATATTCTTATCCGTGAGGCATTCGAGGTCATCGAAGAAGGACATGGTGTTATAGCCCAAATTGATGGAGTTGTTGAAATTAATGGATATCCCTATCTGGTAGAAATGAAATGGTGGGGAAAACCGATTGGAAAAGCTGAGGTTTCCCCCCACCTGGTGAACATCTTTAATCGAGGGCATGCCGGAGGTATTTTTATTTCTGCATCAGGATACACAGACCCAGCTATTGTTGTCTGCAAGGAAGCCTTATCTCAAAAAATGATAATTTTATGCGAATTAGAAGAAATTGTGTTCTTATTGGAAGATAAAGGTAATTTAGAGAGTATGTTAAAAGAAAAAATTAATGTGGCCGTTAATGATAAAAATCCTCTTTATAAATGGGTCTCTAAAAAAACTTAAGCTAAAAATTTGGGGCCAACAAGGGCATGCACTCTGATCCCAAAAGCCTTGCGGCTTTTGGTTCAGGTGATGCCCCGTGTTAAGTCTCTAAATGGATATTCAACGGAAAGCAAAGTGAGTATCTCTCTAAATGATGCTGGTACTTTAATTGGCCTTGTAGCTGGGACAGCTGGTCTAGTTTTAGGTATTCTTAATTATTTGCGAGACAATTTGAAAATCGCAGTTGAACTTCAATGGGACATGAAGCCATTTAATTTGCCTCAATTTGCCGACAATGAACTTATGGGTGTTATTAGAGTTACAAATACAGGAAGAAGGCCTGCTTATGTAAGCCACGTAGCTATAAAGTGCCCTAAAGGCTATGACTAAACTCACTTAATTATTGAAGAGACTATGCATGGAAAAAAACTATCAGAAGGAGACGAGCCGTTGGTCTTTCCAGTTAAGCAACGTGGCCTTGAGAAGTATAAGAATGAATGGAAAGAAGTAAGAGCACAGATTAGTGACTCAACAGGTTCCGTTTGGTATTCGCCGCGAGTATGGCGAGGAAAACCACCTTCGTGGGCGAATGGGTAGTGAGTCCGTACAAAGCAAGTGAGGAGAGAGGGGGATGTCCCCTGAAGGTCCATTCCTTCATTTGGTTGAATTTTTTGAGGAGATACGATGTCTGTTGATCCAATCATTGATGAAATAACGAATATAACCACTGAACGTCATGGAAGAATTGAGTGCATTTACAACTGCGTGAATCTAAACATGGAGGTGATCAAGACTATTCGTGATCAAGATAATGATATATCTGAACGAATAGTAGCGATAGTGAAGAAACTGCCAACAGGATTTAGAAGAAACACCAACGACTACCTAAATTTTCAATCATTCGTTGTATCCCATTACTTCATCACGTTAATCGCTGAGTTTGAAGGTTTCTTGGTAGATATGCTTCGAACAATCGTGAAGAGGTATCCCAGAAAAGTTGGGAATATATCAATTAAAGTATCAGAGATCGCTGCTTGTGGCAGTCTTGAGGAAGCCATCTCTATCGGCATTGATAGGTTCATAAACGATTTATCCTACAGTCGCCCAAAGGAATACATCGGCTCGCTACACGAGATGTTTTCCTTAAACAAAAAGGATTTTCAGACTCTATGGCCGACATTCATGGAAAGAAAAGCTCGTCGTGATTTAGGTGTTCACAACGACTGGCGGAAGAACGAAACGTATATTCGAAAAATTAAGGAAGTAGGCATTGCTCCTTCGGATGAAGATTTCTTGGCACCGGATAACGACTACTTCGTTGCGTCTGTCGAAATCGTTCACAAAATCATGCGAAAGATTTCAGAACATTGCGCTGAGAAATTCTCTTCCTAAGCAACGTGCGGACAACTGCGGGAAGTTCTCACATTGGAATTCACCAGATCCAAAAACCCCACGCTTTTTATGCTGATGATTCCAGGCGTTCACTTTCCCAATAAACCCAAATAGGAAATCAAAGTGAAAAAAGAATTAATTGATGAAATTCAGGCAACAATTGACAATATACAGTCAGCATCTCTTAATCCTGTCAATTGGTCATTAACCGATTCGATGGAATTCAGGCGACTTGAAGAACTACTTAGATCAAAAGGGCTTGAGGATACTTGGCAATTTCAAAATTTACATTCATTTCTAAAACAGAAAAAATATGAAGATAATAATGGTGTTACTGCCATTTTTAAGTTTCCTGAACACCTAAAGACACCATGTGAACAATATTTGACTTATTTTGCAGTGTTTTTAAAAGATATAGGCATAACCTCAAACGTATCTTTGGAAGGGAGAGGCCTGGACACTTTTTTTAAAACAGTTCCAAAGGATTACAAACAGGCCTTAGAAAAAATTCAAAAAGCACTTATGATTTACCTCTCGATACCGGTTGCTGCCGATCATGAACTTCGCGTATTAGAAAAAAATAACCTCAAACATAGAATGGCATTTGAACGCCTTAAGTATCAGAATGCATTATTGAAAAAACAACTTGAAATGAATGAAGTCGAATTAGCGGTAAAAAATGAAGTTACTAAGAGCAGAGACGAAGTCATACGTGATAAAGATGAACATGCGAAGGATTTTAAACATAACTTGAAATTGGTTTTAATATATTCATTAAGGGTATTAGAAATTCAGGGTAAACCACAAAGCAGAAAAAAATTAGATGATTTCATCCAGGGTAATATCGACATACCTTGGGTCAAATTGGCATTCAGGAAAAAGTAAAGGTTACATAAAGGGGATCAAATCTACGATTAACTGTTGCTGGCGATTCTGAAATATTTACTTCATGTTCAGGCTGCTAAGAATTCAATACCCGGATGGAAATGCTACTATCTACCTTACGGTTAGCAGTATCATTGATAGGGTTAAATATGAGATGAGTAGGAATAAGGGCATTATGCTATGTGTTGAAAAAC
>CAZFSF010000047.1:15109-19140 GCA_964522045.1 uncultured Desulfobacteraceae bacterium | reverse complement strand
GACCTAATCTAAAGCGTTTTGAACTCAAATTTTATGCAACGTTAGGGTTTATTTACCTTGAGGTCAATGGGAGCTTGATGAATGCTATTTGTCAGGTCGGAGAAGGGTTTTAGAAAAGGAAAAGGCAGAGCCCGAGAGGGAAATTAACAGACCACCCTCCCCCATCAACTCTAACGCGAGGGAGGGAGTCTGTGCCATAGATGTTAATTTGGTATTATATCAGTCCATATTCCGAAAGCGCCTTTTTCAGCCTTTCAAGATTGGCCGGCGCCATTGGATAAAGAGGCAGCCTCATTTCGTCCTGTATCTTACCCATCAGGGCCAGGGAAATCTTGACCGGAATCGGATTTGTCTCAAAAAACATGGCCTGACAAAGGGGAAGGAGTTTGTAAAAAAGCCTTTTTGCCTCATCAATCCTCCCCTCTTCCCACGCCTTGACCAGATCTGCCGTATCCCGGGGGACTATATTGGCCACCACGGAGACGACTCCCGCTCCCCCAATGGAAAGAACCGGAAGAGTCAGGTTATCATCACCCGACAGAAGGGTGATATTCTCCCCGGCCAATCTCACAATTTCAGCCATCTGCCCAATATTCCCCGAGGCCTCTTTTATGGCCACCACCTCCGGGAGTTCTGCCAAACGCGCCACTGTTTCCGGAAGCATGTTAACGCTGGTCCGGCCCGGCACATTATAGAGGACCTGAGGTAAAGGTGCTCCCTTTGCAATGGCCTTGAAATGCTGATACAGCCCCTCCTGAGTCGGTTTGTTATAGTATGGGGTCACTTGCAAAGTGGCGTCAGCCCCCACCTCCTTGGCGTGTTTCGTCAGCTCGATCGCCTCACTTGTGCTGTTCCCGCCTGTCCCCGCGATAACCGGGACCCTCTTATTGACGGCCTCCACGGCAATATCGATGACCCGGGCGTGTTCCTCCACATTTAGGGTTGCTGACTCACCGGTTGTCCCACAGGGTACGATTGCACTGGTGCCGTTTTCGATCTGAAATTCTATCAGTTGACGATATGATTCCTCATCCACGCTCCCATCTTTAAACGGAGTTACTATCGCGACAATAGATCCTTTAAACATGATAACCTCCCTTCACGTTGGTCATTTGTCATTTGTCATTTGTCATTTGTCATTAGTCATTAGTCAATCCTGAAGGGCCTCATTGTTCAGTCGTCCCTCGTAAACGATAGAGGTGTTTCCCTCTAACCAGACTTCGTTAAAGGAATCGCCCTCCCTCTGAAAATGAATGGTTAATTCCTCACCTCCCATGGTCTTTATCTTCACCGGAGAGTTTACCACCCCCCTGATCGAACTCACCAAGGCAGAGGCGATTGCCCCTGTCCCACAGGCCAGGGTCTCATCCTCGACCCCCCTTTCATAGGTCCTCACCGCTAACCTGTCGGGCCCGATTTTCGTCATGAAGTTGGCATTGGTCCCTTCCGGGGAAAACCGGTTGTGGTACCGGACAACCCGGCCCTGGTCCCCTACCGGATGGTCCGCCAAGTCTTCAACATCAACCACAACGTGCGGCACACCTGTATTGATGAAATCACAGCTCCTCCAGCCCCGCTGGAACTCCAGGTTTATGTCCATAGAAGCAATGCCCGGCTTGGGCATAAGGACCTTTACCACACGTCCATTGACTTCGGCCGACACCGGTCCGATCAGGGTCTCAAAGGTCATTTTGGGACCTGCTATCTCCTTTAAGAAGGCGAAACGGGACACACAACGGCTCCCGTTACCGCACATTTCCACCTCCCCGCCATCGGCGTTAAAATAACGCCATCCAAAGTCATATTTGGTTGATTGAGTGACAAAGATCAGGCCATCAGCCCCCACGGATTCCCTCCGCCTGCAGGCCCTTTCAACCAAGCGCCCCATCTCTTCTTCCTTTATGCCTTCATCCCTGTTGTCAATCAGGATAAAATCATTGCCGCTGCCGCTCATCTTCCAGAATTCAATCGGTTTCATCTTCAACCCTCAGCCCTCTTGCACTCTGTTCTGGTCTTCCATCAAAAAATCGGGGATCGATTCACCTCTGATGAGGTCTTCAAAGCCTTCCCTCTCTCTTATGGTAAAATAGCGATCTCCCTTGACCATAACCTCGCAAATCTTGGGCCTCGAATTATATGTAGAGGACATGCTGAAACCATAGGCCCCGGCGCTCATGACCGCTATCAAATCACCCGGGTCAAGCATCTCCACTTCCCTCCCCTTGGCCAAGAAATCCCCGGATTCGCAAATAGGGCCGACGATGTCGGCCTTTACTTTCTCCCTGCCTCTGATCTTGACGGGCTGAATCCCATGGTATGAATTGTAAAGGCTCGGCCTCATGAGATCATTCATTGCCGCATCCACTACAAAGAACATCTTCTCTCTGGTTTGCTTGGTATAGAGGATTTTAGTGACAAGTATCCCCGCGTTTCCAACAATCACACGGCCCGGTTCAAAAATCAGGGTCAGGTCCGAGGCGCCAAGCTCGGTCTGAATCGCCCGGGCATATTCTTCAGGATGGGGAGGCGCCTCCATTTCATAGGTAATTCCAAGGCCCCCTCCCAAATCCAGATAATCAACCCCAATCACTATATCCCTTAGACGCCCAATCAATTCTTTAAGCTTCCTGAGGGCATCCACGAACGGACCTACCTCTGTTAGCTGTGATCCGATATGGCAGGAAACCCCCACAACATCCAGGCCGTTAAGGGATGAGGCGACTGTATACTGCTCGAGGGCATCCTTGATGTCGATGCCGAACTTATTCTCCTTAAGACCGGTAGAAATATAGGGATGGGTCTTTGGATCCACATCAGGATTGACCCGGATAGCCAGCCTCGCCCTCTTACCGATCGTTTCGGCCACCTCGTTCAGGTTAAGTATCTCCTGTGCAGACTCCACATTAAACATGAGGATTCCGCTCTTGAGTGCATATTCAAGGGCCGCAATCTCTTTGCCCACCCCTGAGTAGACAATCTTGGTCGGTTCCATCCCGGCCTTCAACGCCCTGTACAACTCACCTCCAGAGACGATGTCCACGCCGCCTCCCAACTGAGCAAAGAGCCTCAAGATGGCCATGTTGGAATTTGACTTCATGGAAAAACAGGTCAGGTGTTTCATACCGGAGAAGGCACCGTCAAAGGCCTTGAAATGTTGCTTAAGGGTGGCGTGAGAATATAGATAGAAAGGTGTACCGACCTCCTGAGCGATTGTTGACAGTGGCACTTCTTCACAAAATAATTCGTTTTTTATGTAATGAAAATGATGCATCTTTTGGAATTGAATATTGACTATTGAATATTGAATATTTTTATTGCCAAAACAAAATCATCTGAGAACAGCCAATTATTGGTAACGGCGCATCTGCACTTAAGATTGAAGATCGGGGCTTGGATGTTCGTTCCCCTCTATTCACGAAGTAGTAAGCTGGAGCTATAAGAAATATTCAATCTTCAATTTTCAATTTAACTTTGTCTGACGGGGGTCCGATAGCGCCATTTCTCCCAATTAGTCGGACTTCAAAAAACCATATCCCCTTTTTTTCCACTCCGGGAACGTCACAGGTGAATCGATCACCTGAAACAACCCTTTCCTTTATCTCTTTAAAGCCTGTCATCTTAATGGGGCATCCTTGGCAGGGCGGACTATCTGCAGAATACCACACAAGATAAACTCTGCAACATGTTCCATCGACATTATTCTTATCATCGCCTTTAATGTACCCTTCCAGTCTGGCCTGCCCATTCTCCCATTTACCTGTGAGCCGATCCACTTTTGCAGCAAGCTTTTTCTCGGGCAAAAAAGGGGGGCCCTTCTTCCCACAGCCTAACAAAAGGACCATAAAGGCT
Organism: uncultured Desulfobacteraceae bacterium; assembly: GCA_964522045.1. Lineage (GTDB taxonomy): Bacteria > Desulfobacterota > DSM-4660 > Desulfatiglandales > Desulfatiglandaceae > Desulfacyla. Next base: position 15,291 of record CAZFSF010000047.1, on the reverse strand, counting down.
GTCAACAGAGCAACCAACAAAAACACGGGTAGCCGATTCAACCCTGCCGCCCCCATTTTTGCTTCATCTATTAACGTTCTATCCATGCCCGGGCTGTTCCTCTATCGGCATTTCTCAATCCCTCAATCCCTTAATTCGCTATCAATCCCAAGCTCTCTCTTTGCATCTTCAATTGCCTTTTT
>CAZFSF010000047.1:0-15009 GCA_964522045.1 uncultured Desulfobacteraceae bacterium | reverse complement strand
CCCTTAATTCGCTATCAATCCCAAGCTCTCTCTTTGCATCTTCAATTGCCTTTTTAACCATATCCGGCCCGGTTCCGCCAGGGACATTTCTCCTTGCGGGGGCCAACATGGGATCAAGCCATTCGTAAACATCCTGACCAATTTGCCTGTTGAAATCCTTCATCTCATCGAGAGCGAGTTCATGAAGTTCCTTTTTCTGGCCCATTGCGAAAAGGACCATCTTGCCCACAATCTCATGGGCCTCACGAAAGGTGATACCTTTGCGCACGAGATAATCGGCCAGATCTGTTGCCACCAAAAAACCTTTCTCCGTGGCCTCTTTCAACCTCTCCTCCTTAAAGGTAATTTCTCCGAGGAGCCGGGCCATAACCTCGAGACAGATCCGGACAGTGTCAGAAGAATCAAACAATGCCTCTTTGTCCTCCTGGATGTCCTTATTATAGGCTAAGGGCAGGCCTTTCATTGTAGTCAGAAGAGAGATCAGGTGGCCATAGACCCTGCCTGTTTTTCCCCTTATCAACTCAGGCAGGTCAGGATTTTTTTTCTGGGGCATTATACTGCTTCCAGTGCAAAAGGCATCGGAAATTGTAACAAACCCGAACTCCTGACTCGACCAGATGACGAGTTCTTCGCTCAGACGACTCATATGCATCATAAGTACTGAGGCATTAAAAAGAAATTCCAACACGAAATCCCTGTCACTGACCGCATCCATGCTGTTTTGGGAAATACGGTCAAAGCCTAATTCTTTGGCAACCATTTCCCTGTCCAGATCAAATGTCGGGCCTGCCAGGGCGGCGCTCCCTAATGGCATTATGTTTACCCGCCTGATGCCCTCCTGGAACCGCTCACAATCCCTTTTAAGCATCTCATTATAAGCCATCAGATGATGGGCTAATAGCACGGGCTGGGCCCTCTGCAAATGGGTATATCCGGGCATAACGATATTTTGGTTCTCTTCAGCAAGCCGGACCAAAGTCTTCCGGCTTTCCTTGATCAAGTCAATTACACCTTGAATGGCATCCCTGACATAGAGTCGAACATCCAAGGCTATCTGATCATTCCTGCTCCTCCCTGTGTGGAGCTTTTCTCCTAAAATCCCGACCTTATCCACCAAAGCCTTTTCCACGAGTCCATGTATGTCTTCGTAATCTTCATCAAAGGAAAACTTCCCATGGTCTAACTCTCGTTTGATCTTCCCGAGGGCCTCCACGATATCGGTTGCTTCTTCGTCTGTGATTATCCCCTGATTGGCCAACATCCGGCAATGGGCGATACTGCCTTCTATATCATAGGCGTAAAGGTGGTGATCAAAACCGATTGAGGCATTAAACCTGTTGACCAATGCGTCAGTTTCCTGGCTGAAACGGCCACCCCAAACCTTCTTTGTCATGATAGATCCTCTAAGAGCTTAGCGATTTTAAGCCGAAGACCGTTCAGCCGTATGAATCCCTCGGCATCCTTCTGTCTGTAAACCTCATCCTCCTCAAAGGTGGCGAAGTCGGAATCATACAGGGAAGAGCGGGACATCCTCCCGACGACTATGCAGTTCCCCTTATAAAGTTTTATCTTTACGACACCGTTCACATTCTTCTGGGTCTCGTCTATCAGGGTCTGAAGCATCTCCCTTTCAGGTGAAAACCAGTAACCGTTATAAATAATATCGGAGTATCTTGGTATCAGTCCGTCTCGGATATGCATAACTTCCCTATCAACGGTAATAGATTCCATGGCAATATGGGCCACCCTGAGGATGGTCCCCCCAGGCGTTTCATAGACACCTCTCGATTTCATGCCCACATAACGATTTTCCACCATATCCACCCGACCTACGCCGTTTCTACCACCGAGATCGTTCATGTGAGCTAAGAGATTGGCCGGTGACATTGTCTCACCATTCACAGAAACGGGATTCCCTTCTTTAAACTCAATTTCCAGATAGGTAGGTTTGTCAGGAGCTTTCTCAGGTGAAACCGAGAGCACAAACATATCTTCGGGGGGCTCAGCCCAGGTATCTTCAAGGACTCCCCCTTCAAAACTTATGTGCAGTAAATTTCGATCGCTGGAATAGGGCTTTTTCTTGGTTACAGGAACAGGAATACCTTTAGAGCGGGCATACTCCATAAGATCTTCCCTTCCCCTGAAATCCCAGGTTCTCCATGGCGCAATAATCTTGAGGCCAGGATCGAGCGCCATGTAGGCAAGTTCAAACCTCACCTGATCATTTCCCTTGCCGGTGGCACCATGGCTGACCGCATCGGCCCCCACTCTCCTGGCAACTTCGACCTGACCTCTCGCAATGAGTGGTCTTGCTAAAGATGTCCCTAACAAATAAGTCGACTCATAGACCGCATTCGCCCTCAGCGCAGCCCACACAAAGTCCCTTACAAATTCCTCTTTCAAATCGTCGATTATAACATCGTCGGCCCCTGTTTCTAAGGCCTTTTCTCTGATGCCATCTATCTCTTCGGCCTGCCCAAGATCAGCGGCATAGGCAACCACGGGACATTCATAGGTCTCCCTGAGCCATTTCAGTATTACAGAGGTGTCAAGACCTCCCGAATAAGCCAAAACAATTTTTTTAATCTCTTCACTCATCAGAACTCAAATCTCCTTTTAGATCTTCAATTTCCCCAGTATCCTGTCAAGCGTTTCCACCAACAGGTCAATCTCACCTTTTTGTATTATCAGAGGGGGCAGGAAACGGAGCACCTTTTCATGGGCACAAATGATCAGGAATCCCTCCTTTAAACAGGCTTCCACCACCGGAGCGCCAGGGACCTCCAGTTCCATGCCGAGGATAAGACCGATCCCCCTGACCTCCTTGATGAAGTCGTATCTCCGGACGAGTTCCTCTAATTTCCCTTTAAAGTACTGGCCCATCGCTTTTGCATTCTCTATCCAGCCATCCTCCAAGAGACTCTGCACCACCGCTTGTGAAACAGCCGTCACCAAGGGGGTACCCCCGAAAGTGGTGGCATGGCTCCCGGGCCCAAAGGCCGGACTCAATCCCTCAGTCGAAAGCATTGCCCCAATCGGCAATCCATTACCTAAGGCCTTGGCTAAAGTCATAATATCCGGTGTAACGCCATAATGTTCGTGAGCAAAAAGTCTGCCTGTCCTCCCCATCCCTACCTGGACTTCGTCAAAAATCAAGAGTACATCGCGCTCGGTGCACAGGTTCCGGACCTCTTTCAAATACCCGGAATCCGGACATACGACTCCACCTTCTCCCTGTATCGGTTCAATAATGACCGCACACACGGAATCATCCATTATTTGATCAAGACCTTTGACGTCATTAAATGAGGCAAACTTAAATCCATCGAGCAGGGGATCAAACCCGAACTGGATCTTGCTCTGACCCGTTGCAGAAAGCGTGGCCATTGTCCGACCGTGGAACGAGTTGTCCATGGAAATGATCATATGCCTGTCAGGACCGAACTTCTCATTGGCGTAACGCCGCGCCAGTTTTATGGCTGCCTCGTTTGCCTCGGCCCCACTATTGCAAAAAAACACCCTGTCGGCAAATGAGTTCTCCACCAAGAGCTTGGCCAGCCCTACCTGCGGTTTTGTATAGTAAAGATTCGAGACGTGAACAAGTTTCTTTGACTGCTCTTCTAAAACCCGGCTCACGATCGGCGAGCTGTGGCCCAAGGCACAAACTGCAATACCCCCGACAAAGTCCAGATACTCTTTTCCTTCCTCATCCCAAACCCGGCATCCTTCACCCCTGACCAATGCCACGGGAAAGCGGCCATAAGTCTGGAACATATACCTGTCTGCCAAACTGATGATTGAATCGTTTTGTAGATCGTCATTCATTATCTCACTCCGTTATTACAATGCCCCATTTACCTACAACCTTAATAAAAGGTCACGAAGTTCCTTAACTTTAGGCACTTTAAACTTTAGGCATTTTAGGCACTCAAATTAGCTAACACACTATCTCCGTGCCCACCCCTATTTTAGTGAGGATCTCCAACAAGATAGCATGAGGGGCGCGTCCATCTATGACATGGGCCTTACCCACACCCGCAGCTAAGGCGGCCAAACAACATTTTACTTTTGGAATCATCCCGCCTTTGATTGTTCCATTTGCAATCAATCCCCGGGCCTCTTCTGCCTTCAGGGTTGAAATCAATGTGCCGTTTTCATCAAGCACCCCTTCCGTATCAGTGAGAAGCATCAATTTCCTGGCGTTAAGGGAAGAGGCTATTTCGCCGGCCACTAAATCTGCATTGATATTATAGGTCTCCCCTTCCTTGCCTGAACCTACCGGGGCAATAACCGGAATAAACTCGCCCCCCATAGTGGTAACGAGAATGCCATTGTCCACGGAGGTAATCTCGCCAACCATACCCATATCGATTATTTCTGGGGCCTGATCCTCTCCCCTCTTTTTGAGATATTTCATTTTCTTGGCAGAGATCAGATGTCCGTCTTTTCCGGACAACCCTACAGCGCTTCCGCCGTTTTGGTTAATAAGGGTTACTATCTCTTTGTTGACCTTCCCGACCAAAACCATCTCCACCACATCCATGGTCTGCCTGTCGGTGACCCTCATACCATCCACAAATTCTGACTCGATGGAAAGCCTCTTAAGAAAATCACCGATCTGCGGCCCCCCCCCATGGACAACCACAGGGTTCATTCCCACATATTTCATCAGTATGATATCTAAGGCAAAATCGTGTTTCAACTTCTCATCCACCATGGCATGGCCGCCATATTTTACAACAATGGTAGCTCCGTTGAATCGCCGGATATATGGAAGGGCCTCGATCAAGACCCTGGCCCTGTCTATGTGTGTTGTCATGCAGCGTTCCAGATAAAGATTTAGGAGTTTAATTTAGAGATTAAACAAAGGATATTCATTCAATTCCTCAATTCCTGAATTCGCAATTCCTATAATATATACCTGCTAAGGTTTTCGTCCTCTAATATGTCGGCGAGCTTATCCGTTACATAGTCCTTATTAATAGTCACACTCTTTGTAGTCATATCCGGAGCATCAAAAGAGATCTCATCCAATAATTTTTCCATCACCGTATGGAGACGACGTGCCCCGATATTCTCAGTGCGCTCGTTTACCTTACTGGCCATTCCGGCGATCTCTGTGATGGCAGACTCCTCAAATATCAGATCAATACCTTCAGTGGCAAGAAGGGCCTTATATTGTGTAATCAAAGCGTTTTTAGGTTCCAATAGAATCCTGATAAAATCTTCCATGGAAAGTGAATCGAGCTCCACCCTGATGGGAAATCTCCCCTGTAGCTCCGGGAGCAAATCAGAAGGCTTACTCACATTGAAGGCGCCTGCTGCGATGAACAAGATATGATCCGATTTAACCATCCCATATTTTGTGGCAACGGTGGAGCCCTCAACAATTGGCAAAAGATCTCGCTGAACCCCTTCACGTGAGACATCCGGGCCATGTGAAAAGTCAGAGCCCGCCACCTTATCTAATTCGTCCAGGAAGATTATCCCGTTTTGCTCTGTAATCCTGACGGCCCTTTCTATCACTTTATCCATGTCTATCAGCCGCTGTGATTCTTCCTGAAAAATAATCTCCATTGCCTCGGGAATTTTCACCCGCCTCTTCTTTTTCTTGGTGGGCAGTAAATTGCCAAAAATTTCCTTTACATTAAACTCCATCTCTTCAAGCCCTGCACTGGAAAAAATTTCTACCATAGGCATATTGCTATTGGCCACTTCCAATTCCACATAGCGCTTATCCAGTTTTCCGCTTCTCAGCATGCGCCTCAGCTTTTCGCGGGTGGTCGTTTCTGTCTTGTCGGATTTAACCACCTCTAATATACGTTCCTTCTCTCCCTCCTCTTCCTCATGAACCTCTTCACTCTTTTTCGGCAAGAGTATATCAAGCAATCTCTCCTCGGCCAATTCCTTAGCCTTCGACTTGACAATCTCCTGCTCCTCTTTCTTGGCCATGTTTACTGCCAGTTCAGTTAAATCCCTGACCATTGATTCCACATCCCGACCCACGTAGCCCACCTCGGTAAATTTGGTAGCCTCTACCTTGAGGAAGGGTGAATTGGCAAGACGAGCCAACCGCCTGGCGATCTCGGTCTTCCCCACCCCGGTGGGTCCGATCATAATGATATTTTTTGGTGCGATCTCATCCCTGAGTTCCGGAGTAACCTGCTGCCGTCGCCACCTGTTTCTCAAAGCGATGGCTACGGAACGTTTTGCCTGATCCTGCCCAATAATATATTTATCCAACTCCAATACAATTTCTCTCGGTGTCAAGACCTCAACAATCTGGTCTTTTTCTGCAACATCTTTTTCCATTCCTGCCTCATAATTGATGCTTAAGCATCAAGTTTATATACATTAATCTGATCATTGGTATAAAGGCAAATTGAGGCTGCAATCTTCATGGCCTCAAGGGCAATTGTAGCCGCGTCAAGATCGGAATGTGCCACCAAGGCCTGCGCGGCTGACTGAGCAAAGGGACCACCCGAGCCAATAGCAGCAACCGATTGGTCAGGTTCAATTACATCTCCGGTTCCTGAAATTACAAGCATATGTTCCTTATCCACGGCAAGCAGCAGGGCCTCTAATCTACGGAGAATCTTATCGGTTCTCCAATCCTTTGCCAGTTCGACAGCGGCCCTGGTCAAGTTCCCATTATAGGTCTCCAACTTTCCTTCTAACCTCTCGCACAGGTTGAAGGCATCAGCAGCAGCCCCTGCAAACCCTACCATTACACTATCTTTGTACATGCGTCGGATTTTTGTGGCCTTATGCTTCATAATAGTCTCACCAAGCGTTACCTGGCCATCCGCTGCCATTACACACTCCCCATCCTTCATTACGGCAAGAACAGTAGTGGCCCTAAGTTTATTTGAATCCCTTCGTGTCATCGATTAACCCTCAAACCAAACATTGAAATGGCCGAAAAGAAGCGCAAAAAACATAAAAAGTAGAATGTTAACATCATCCCTTCAACTTTAGTCCCGCCTGTGGCGGGATTAGATCACTTTAGGCACTTTAAACTCTTCCTGCTAACTACGCGGATGCGCCTTATCATATACCTCCATGAGCCTGTCAAGGCTGACATGGGTATATTTTTGCGTAGTTGATAAGCTTGTATGCCCCAAAAGCTCCTGAACCGAGCGAAGATCGGCGCCCCCGTCCAACATGTGTGTAGCAAAGGTATGCCTCATGGAGTGAGGGCTGATCTCATAGGTCAAGCCAGTTTCTTTAACATATTTTTTGACTACTCTTCCAATGCTTCGCGTCGAAAAACGGCCCCCCCTGAAATTAATAAATAGAGGGCTGTTTTGCATCAGACCCCCACTCTTCTTCCTCAAAAATTGAGTAGCATCCAAATATTCCCGCACAGCTATCAACGCCTGCCGCCCAATAGGCACAATCCTCTCCCGATTTCCTTTGCCTGTGACTTTGATTAGGCCTTCATCAAAATCGATACTGGATATGTTCAGGCCCTCAAGTTCTCCTGCCCTGATTCCGCAGGAATAGAGCACCTCTAAGAGGGCCAGATCTCTCAGCCCGAGGGGCTTTTCACGATCAGGCCTCTCAAGGAGCCTGAAGACATCATCCACTGAAAGATAGCTGGGCATATACTTTTCTAATTTGGGCGTCGCTATATCTGCCGCCGGATTCCCCTTATTTAAACCCTGTTTTTCTAAAAAAAGAAAAAAAGAGCGAACAGCAGAAAGTTTGCGGGCAATGGACGTGCGCCTCAGCTTCCCATAAAGACTCCCCACATATTTTCTTATGATTAAAGGGTCAATCGCCTCAACTTTACAATCGCCAGAGCTTTCTGTATGAGATAGACTTCCAGTTGAAACCAAGAATTCCGAAAATTGCCCGAGGTCATTGAGGTAATTCCTGATGGTATGTACAGAATAACCCTTCTGATCCCTCAGAAAAACAATGAAAAGCTCTATGGCATTATCAACCAACAAGATAGATATAACCCGCCTTTCCCGGATAACCCATTCCCTATCAATCCGTACCCATAACTTCTAAACATAACACATTTCCTCAAATTGGCAATTAAAAAATAGCCGGTCAAATTCTTGACTTGACTTCAATTCAACTGTTGGTGTAATTGTTATATCTTTGTTTTCTCCCTCAACCGTACATACAAATTCAGATTCATAAGGAAAGGGTCACTAATATGGATAAAAAGGCTGAACAATTGAGAAACATAGCTCTCATCGCGCATGGGGGCTCCGGGAAAACCTCCTTAGCCGAGGCCATGCTGTTTAATGCAAAGGCTACCACAAGGCTTGGCAAGGTAGACGACAGCACCTCTAATTTTGATTTTGAACCGGAGGAGATAAAAAGAAAGGCTACCTTGAGCACCTCTTTTCACCACTGCAACTGGAAAAAACATATTATAAATATCATTGACACCCCGGGCGATGATAATTTCCTTTCTGATACCAAGTTATCCCTACAGGCGGCAGACGGGGCCATAGTAATCATTGACTCCACGTCAGGAGTAAAAGTCGGCACAGAAAAGGTGTGGGCCTTTGCAGATGAACAGCATCTCCCGAGAATTATCTTTGTTAACAAGATGGACAGAGAAAGGGCGGATTTCTATAAAGTCATGGAAGAGGCTGCCTCGGTTTTTGAGATGAAGGCAACGCCTCTGTTTCTCCCCATAGGTGCAGAAGACAGCTTTGCAGGTTTGATCGACCTCATCAGAAGGAAGGCGTACACTTACAGCAAAGACGGCAGCGGCAAATTCGAAACCTCTGAAATACCGGCAGACATGGAGGAGACCGTCAACGAGTGGCGTGAAAAAATGATCGAGAATATCGTCGAAGTAAATGACGATGTTATGGAGAAATACCTTGAAGGAGAAGAGCTTTCTGATCAGGAGATAGAAGAGACTCTTACCCGAGGTATCGAATTGGGGATGGTGGTCCCGATCGTATGCGGCTCAGCTCTTTTGAATATGGGTGTTTCTCAGCTTATGAACCTGATCGTGCAGGGGATACCCTCTCCCCTTCAGAAACCAGTCAAGAAAGGAACTGCACCGGGAGGGGAGGAGATCATTGACAGGGAGCCCACCCCGGATGCCCCTTTTTCTGCGCTTGTTTTCAAGACGGTTGCAGATCCCTTCGCCGGCAAACTCACACTCTTAAGAGTCCTTTCCGGCACTGTTCAATCCGATTCGACCGTTTACAACGCTAATAAAGAGGTCAAGGAAAAATTTGGCCAGCTTCTAATCATCGAGGGTAAAAAGCAAAAACCTGTTGAGATGGCCGGCCCTGGAGATATTATAGCCATAGCCAAGCTCAAAGAAACCGCCACCGGCGACACCCTATGCTCTGCGGGTGATCCCATAATTTACAAGCCAACTGAGGGGCTTCCAGCAGTCATATCCTATTCGATTACGGCAAAAGTGAAAGGGAGTGAGGACAAAGTCTTTTCCTCATTTGCTAAACTCCTCGAAGAAGACACCACACTAAAATTAGAGAGAGACTCGGCCACATCCGAGGTCATCCTGTCCGGTACAGGCCAGATACACTTGGAAACAACCTGCGAAAAGCTGGCAAGAAAATTCGGCGTAGAGGCAAATTTGAACCCTGTAAAGGTGCCCTATAGAGAAACCATTAAAAAGCCTGTCAAAGGGATTGTCTACCGCCACAAGAAACAATCCGGTGGCAGGGGGCAATTTGCCGAAGTGCATTTCGATGTGTCTCCATTAGAGTCGGATGCGGGATTTGAGTTCGAGGAGGCTCTGACAGGGATGAACGTTCCTAGGAATTTTGTCCCGGCCGTTGAAAAAGGCCTCAATGAAGCTCTCTTGAGCGGCACTCTCGGAGGCTATCCGGTCGTTGACCTGAAAGTGCGTTTCTACGACGGAAAATCCCATGAGGTGGATTCCTCGGAGATGGCCTTTAAGATGGCGGCGATCATGTGCCTGAAAAAGGCCATCCAGGAGGCAAGCCCGACCCTTTTAGAACCTATTATGAAAATGGAAATCACTGTCCCGGAAGATGTCATGGGCGATGTAATGGGTGATCTTAACGGTAGACGCGGGAGGGTCCTCGGTATGGATTCACAGGGCAAATACCAGGTCATAAAGGCCCAGGTGCCCATGTCCGAAGTCCTCAAATACGCACTGGACCTCAATTCCATATCCGCCGGCCGGGGAACATTCCGAATGGAGCACTCCCATTATGACGAAATGCCTGCTCAGTTAGCTGAAAAAGTAACCGCTGCAGCCCGGGAAGAGGATTAGGCACAGAGGATGAAGAAAGAGTTTAGGGCCGGGGTCCTCACTATCAGTGATAAAGGCGCGAAAGGGTTAAGAGAGGATGAAAGTGGCGAAATCATTCTCCGAATGCTTGAAGGGTTTGGTCTTACGGTCGTGAAGAGGGAGATCATTCCTGACGACCGGCAGCAGATTGCGGATACCCTTATCATGTGGGTGGATAAAGATGGCCTGGCCCTGATCATTACATCCGGAGGAACAGGCCTTAGCCCCACAGACGTTACGCCCCAGGCCATGGAACAGGTAATCGATTACGAGGTTCCTGGCATGGCAGAGGCCATGCGGGCTGCAAGCCTCAAAAAGACTCCTCACGCCATGATCTCCCGGGCAATGGCCGGGGTTAGGAACTCTTCGCTCATCATTAACCTTCCCGGCAGCCCTCGAGGGGCTGAAGAAAATCTCTCCGTGGTATTGCCTGCCTTAGATCACGGTCTTTCAAAACTGGCGGGGGATACTACGGACTGCGCAGTCTGATGAGAGAAGCCTCGCGATACTGTTCGAAGACCCCCGCTGAAGGCGGGAGACAAGAATAGGCAGTATGCGCTGCGCAGTAGGCAGAACCCGTGAGAAGGATTTCCATATTAATCCCGCTGCGGGGCCACTACTTACCCCTCACCTATTAATACCCCAAACACACATAGGAGGAATTTGGAATCATGCAGACCGCAACCCTTCATAGAAATATCATCCAACGTCTCTTTGGAATATGTGCAACCAAACAACCATCGGATGAAGAGTGCTGGACCTTTCAAGGCAAAAGGGTCATCGTGGATCTTGCCCGCGCCCCCGAACTTGGCAGCCATAACGGCGCCATACGCCTTGAAAAGGAGAAAGGTCTTCCCGAACGCGTCATAGTGATCCATGGGAATGACAGGACCTACCATGCTTTTAGCAACCGCTGTAGCCATGCCGGGCGGCGCCTTGATCCGGTCCCCGGAGTGCAACAGGTGCAGTGTTGCAGCATCGGCAAATCCACCTTTGACTATGGAGGCAAGAGACTCTCCGGGTCGGCAAAAGGTCCCGTTAATACCCATACTGTCACGCTTGAAGATGGCAAACTAATAATAGAACTGAAGGAATAAGAAACAAGGCGTTAGACGTACGGAACTTGACGAGCATTCCCGCTGAAGACGGGATCTTCGACCAGCATCCAGTATCGAGCATCCAGGAAAAAATCCAGAGGTCGGAGGTATGAAGTCAGAAAAACAAGTGCAGAATCCAGAATCCAGCATGCAAAATATACGCAACTTCAGCATTATTGCCCATATCGACCATGGAAAATCCACCCTTGCTGATCGGCTAATTCAGGTTACCGGCCTGGTGGAAGATCGGGATTTCCGTGATCAGATCTTAGACAACATGGAGATCGAGAGGGAAAGGGGTATTACTATCAAAAGCCAGGCCATAACACTCCCCTACGTTAACAGAAAGGGTCAGGCATTTGTACTGAACCTGATTGACACGCCGGGCCACGTCGACTTTTCCTACGAGGTTTCCCGTGCCTTGGCCTCATGCGAGGGAGTGCTTCTATTGGTGGACGCCGTGCAGGGAGTAGAGGCACAGACCCTGGCAAACCTTTATGCCGCCATGGAGCATGACCTGGAAATCATCCCGGTCATCAATAAGATAGATCTCCCCTCCGCGGATATTGACAGGGTTAAGGAGCAGATCGAAGTGGACTTAGGTCTTGATTCAGACCTGGCCATACTCTGCTCTGCCAAAGAAGGCACCGGAATTGAAGACGTGTTAGAGGCCATTACAAACCAGGTTCCTCCTCCGTCAAGTGTGGCAGAAGGACCACTCGAGGCCCTCATATTTGACGCCCACTATGACCCTTTCCGTGGAACAATCGTTAGTTGCAGGCTCTTTTCGGGAAGTGTCCGTTCCGGAGATATTATACGGCTCATGTATAACGGGGCTACCTATAAGGTGGAGGAGGTAGGAGTTTTCCGCCTCGAAAGGGAACCGAAAAACCGCCTCTCGGCAGGTGAAGTGGGGTATATCATATCGGGTATCAAGACGGTAAGCGACACACGGATAGGCGATACCATAACCCTTGACCACGATCCCGCGCCTGCTCCCCTGCCGGGGTTTAAAGAGGTCAAGCCGGTCGTGTTTGCCTCTGTCTATCCTGTCGCATCTGACGATTACAGGTCTTTGGTGGAGGCCCTTGATAAGTACAAGCTGAATGACGCCGCATTGATCTTTCAGAAAGATTCGTCAGCGGCCCTGGGTCTCGGTTTTCGCTGCGGATTTTTAGGGCTACTGCACTTAGAGATCGTTCAGGAACGGCTTGAAAGGGAATTTGACCAGTCTATCATCATGACTTCTCCTACGGTGCAATACCGGTTTACGCTCACCAATGGTGAAGAGGTCACAGTGGATAACCCTGCTTACTATCCTGATCCGGTCACTATTGAGCAGGCGTTTGAACCGTACATCAGGGCGAGCATTCTGATCCCTGAGCGATATATGGGCGCGGTTATGGAACTCTGTCTGGAACGTCGGGGTGTAAATTCACAGTTCAATTATCCCACGCCCGGACGGATCGAAATCCTGTTCGATCTCCCCTTGGCTGAAGTGGTGTATGATTTCTACGATAATCTCAAGACAGTCACCCAGGGTTACGGATCATTCGATTATGACCTTATCGACTATCGCGAGAGCGATCTAATAAAGTTGGATATTCTGATGAACGGAGAGAAGGTGGATGCCCTCGCCCAGATTGTTCATCGAGAGGGGGCGAGGCCAAGGGCTCTTCTGGCCTGTAAAAGACTGAAGGAAGAGATCCCGAGGCATCTCTTTAAGATTGCCATCCAGGGGGCAATCGGTGGCACAATCATTGCCCGATCAACGATCACCCCATTCAGAAAGGATGTGACTGCCAAATGTTATGGTGGAGATATCACAAGAAAACGCAAACTCCTTGAAAAACAAAAAAAGGGCAAAAAGCGGATGAAAATGGTTGGATCAGTCTCTATTCCACAAAGCGCCTTCGTAGCAGTTTTAAAGTCTGACATAGGGTAAAAGAACTGCCTAAAGTTTAAAGTGCCTAAAGTTCATGATCTCTGGTATAAATCCGCAATCCGAAATCCGAAATCCGAAATCGTATATGTCTTCCGGTCTATATATTCACGTCCCCTTTTGCCGGAGCAAATGCCCTTACTGCGCATTTTATTCCATCCCCTCCCCTTCCCTAATACCGATCTGGTTTGACGGTCTCAAGAAAGAAGTCCTTTTGTACAAGGGACAGTTTGACCCATTTGACAGCCTCTACGTGGGAGGCGGCACTCCTACCTTTCTGGATAACAGGACCCTGACCGGTCTGATCGATCATCTCTTCACCCACCTTGATTTTGCCCCTGATACCGAGTTTACAGTCGAAGCAAACCCCTGCGATCTGACAGACGAAAAGACCGAGACGCTGAGGGACTTAGGCATTAACCGGATTAATGTGGGGGTGCAGTCCTTTGACGAGCATGTGCTCTCGTTCTTAGGGAGAAGACATGGGGTAAGGGAGGTCAACGGGGCGCTGGACCGCCTGAGACGCTTCAGATTTAAAAATGTGGGTATCGATCTTATATACGGATTTAGGGAACAGGGTCTGAAGGGATGGCTAAACACGCTTGACAATGCGCTTTCTTTTCAGCCGGAACACATTTCATGCTACCAACTAACTTTTGAGAAAAAAACGGTTTTTGGAAGGCTCAGGGATAAAGGCCAAATCGAACCCCTGATGGAATCGGAAGAGGCAGCCCATTTCCTGGCGACATCACAACATCTTGAAAATAAGGGCTATATACATTACGAAATCTCAAATTTTGCAAAGGACGATCTCTGCCGCTCCCGCCACAACCAAAAATACTGGCGGCATATCCCGTACTTGGGTCTCGGTCCGTCAGCCCATTCATTTCATGGAAAGAAGCGTTGGTGGAATGTCCGGTCCATCAAGAAATATTGTAATGCAGTAGAAAAGGGCCGGCCACCGGTTGAGGGGTGCGAAACCCTGACCGATGAACAGTTATGGCTTGAGGCTCTATCCCTCGGATTAAGGACCAGCTCAGGGATTGATCTCGGGACTGTCAATAGTATCCCTCAATCAAAAATGGTGCTCTCAAGTCTTCAGACCTCCGGGCTCGTAAAGGTTATTGATGGAAAGATAATCCCGACGAGGGAAGGGTTCCTCGTGGCGGATCAACTCCCGGTCTGTTTCTTTGAGGGAGTATAAGCAAATCAGTATAGGGCATTCAGATCCCTTTTATAGCGTTTCAGATAATGATTTTGGCAAGGCCAGAGGAAGGAATCCGAGTAAGTCGTACATATTAGTACGTCGTCGAGGATTCTGACCGATAACGCAGTCCAAAATCTTTATCTGGAAGGCTATACCATGTCTCATCAACGATGAGACTTTACACCCCTCATGATCCACCGTAGCCGATCTTTACCTTATCTCCCTCTACAATAACCGGTACTTTCCGGGCGCCCTTTGACAGCCGGAGCATTTCTTCGAGTTTACCCTCTTCTGCCCTGACATCCACATAAACAGCGTTGCTGTATGCCGACCTGGCATTCGTTGTAAAGGGTCATCCTGCCTTCCCGTAAATAACCACTTTTTCTTTCATTTCCCCTCCTTCTTCAGAGATGGTCAAATAGTTGATCCCCGACGAAACCAGCTCCTCTATTATATCAAGCATTTGATTATTATGCAAACGATATGAATGCAGACC
>CAZFSF010000046.1:0-19146 GCA_964522045.1 uncultured Desulfobacteraceae bacterium | reverse complement strand
CCTGCAAGGGTTGTGGCGTTTGTGCCGCCACCTGTTATCAACATGCCTTGAGCATCAATTCCTTTACGGATAAACAGATTGAGGCGCAGATTGAGGCGTTCTTAAATTAACGATTGTCGATTGCTGATTGTCGATTGAAAAGACCAAATCAGAAAAACCTCAATCATCAATCGACAATCATCAATCATCAATTATAAGGGGGGTTTTGAATTGGCCGACTTCGTTCCTAAGATACTAACGTTTTGCTGCACGTGGTGAGGTTATGCCGCTGCAGATTTAGCTGGAGTTTCCAGACTACAATATACACCGGAAATCAAGATCGTCCGACTCATGTGCACGGGCAGGGTTGATCCCGCACTCGTGGCCGAGGCATTCAAAAAAGGCTTGGACGGTCTTTTGGTGGTGGGTTGCTACTTCGGGGACTGCCACTACATCACAGGTAATCACCAGGCAAAGGCCAAGATGGATATGACCCGCAGGCTTTTCAAACACATTGGTATGAATGAAGAGCGCCTAGCCTTTCGCCAGTGTTCATCGGGTGAGGCATCCGTTTTTGTGAAAGTGGTCTCTGAATTCGATGAAAAAATACGGAGCCTGGGTCCCCTTGGAGGAGACAGCGACCCGGTGAAGGCGCCGGAAATCTTTAAAAAAATTGAGGCCGCACAGGCCGTACTTGCCGGTGAAAAAATTCGATGGGTCATCGGTAAGCGCACCCCGTTTCTTGAATCCGGCAACATGTATGGAGAGATATTTACCGAGCACGAGTTTAATCGTGCCATTGACATGATAATCGTGGAAGAAATGGAGGTTCAGGAAATCCTTGCCGGGCTGAAGTCGGGTTCGAGGTCGATTAAAGACCTCTCTAAGGACCTGGCCATCCCATCGGAAAGGGTATTTCGATATATAACCGCCCTCAAACGAAAAGGCATGGTTGCCTTGGACAAAGTTGCCGGCCGATCGCCAATATTTCAGTTAGTGCCGCAAGAGGTGTAACAAAAGTGGAAGATAAAAAAGTATTGATTGTCGGGGGAGGGATTGACGGGGTCAGCGTTGCCCTTGAAGAGGCAGCAGCAGGGGCACAGGTAACCATCGTAGAGAAGTTTCCCACCCTTGGCGCTGAGAGGATCCCGCGGGACAGGCTAATTAAGCCAGAAGATGCATTTATAAATCCTGATCTTAACAAAGTGCGCAATGATAACAACGTCAGTATCCTGACTTACAGTGACCTAAAGAAGGTCAACAGGGATAACGGGAAGGTCCAGGCCAAAATCCTGAAGCATAGTCTCAGGGTGGACAACAGCAAATGCAATGACTGCAAGGCCTGCATCAAGGTCTGTCCCGTGAACATGTTTGACGACTTTGACGAATCTTTCAGTTTTCGCACGGCCGTGGATTATTTTAATCCTGCCACCGGCGAATATAATATCTTCAAGGAAGACATGCCAGTTTGCCAGCAGGCATGCCCCGTCAATTTAGACATCCGGACCTACGTGGGTCAGATTGCGGACGGAAAATATCTCGCCTCCCTGGCTACCATCAGGGACAGACTCCCACTTCCGGGCAGCATCGGCCGGGTATGTCCCCACCCATGCGAAACCGCCTGCAACCGACAGTATTTAGATGAACCGATCAGTATCTGTTTCCTCAAGCGGTATGTAGCAGATGTGGAGCTAAATGGGGGAATTGAACCGGTCTATGAGACCCCGGCGAAAAAACTCCCCGAAAAGATTGCCATTATCGGGGCAGGACCGGCTGGACTTACCTGTGCATACCACTTGGCAAGGGAGGGCTATGAGAATATCACCATCTACGAGACCCTTCCCGTACCGGGGGGCTATCTATGGGTGGGGATCCCGGAATATCGTCTCCCTAAAAAGCTCCTCCAGCGCGAGGTGGACCTTATTGCCAATATGGGCATAGATATCCAGTACAACAAACGGATTGGCAAAGACATATCTTTTGAAGACCTGAAAAATAATAATGATGCGATATTCATTGGGGCGGGCTGCCACCGCGGGCTTAAGCTGCGTGCTCCGGGCGAAGATGAATACGAGGGCAAAGGGATCGTTGACTGCGTCACCTTTCTTCGAGATCAGGCCCTGGGCAACCCCATAGAAACCAAGGGAAAGCTCATCGTGATCGGGGGTGGCAATGCGGCCATTGACTCTGCCCGCGTTGGCTGGCGCATGGGCTTTGATGAGGTCTATATCCTCTATCGAAGGACCAAGAAGGAGATGCCTGCCAACCCGTGGGAAATCGATGCGGCCGAGCACGAAGGCGTCATCATACAGTATCTGGCAGCGCCCGTGGAAATCTTGGGGAAAGACGGGAGAGTCTCCGGGATGAAATGCATCAAGATGGAATTGGGTGAGCCTGATGCATCGGGCCGCAGGCGACCGGTCCCGATTGAAGGATCAGAGTATGTTATTGATGCCGAGACCATTGTTCCCGCCCTCAGCCAGGCCACCAATCTCGAGTTCTTGGGTGAAAATCACGGTCTTGATATTAACCGTTGGAATACATTCGATATAGATGAAGAAACAGGTGCAACTAATGTCCAGGGCGTGTTTGCCGGCGGTGACGTGGTAACAGGACCAGATATCGCCATCCGTGCGGTCGCGGCCGGCAAGAAAGCGGCCGAGGGCATTCATGAATATCTGAGGAGCAGATAGATGATTTACGAAAAACAAAAACGCTATATTATCCCTTTTGACGATGTACCCACTCCGAGGGCGGAGATGCCGGAGATCTCGGTAGATGAAAGAAGGGGAAACTTCGTGGAGGTTGAGACCGGTTTCCCTGAGCAGGTCGCTTTAAATGAGGCCAAACGGTGCCTGAGCTGCCGGCGCTGTTTAGGGTGTGCCCTCTGCTGGGCCGAATGTGAGCCTGAAGCGATCGATTTTTCTATTCCGGATGAGGAATTAGATCTCGAATTCGATGACGTTATCATCACAAAGGGGCAGGACAACGCCTTTTTTCCGATTGATTCCAAATTAGGTTTCGGAAGTTACGCAGATGTGATCACGGATATTCAGTTCGAACGTATGCTCTCACCCACCGGCCCCACGGACGGTATGGTGATTTCACCTTTGGATGGAGAAATTCCCAAACGGATGGCTATTGTCCAGGGTCACCCCGATGAAGATGACGACCAACTCCTTTCCTCCCTGGTATTTGGGGTAAATGAGTCCATCATTGCTCTCGACCGAACAAAAGACTTAGAGGTAGTTTTAGTCTCTCCCATCAACGAGACTTTTAAAGAACAGTTCCTCTCAAACGCAGAAAAGATCTCCGGCCTTAAATTAGTGGAAGGTGCCCCTGAATCTGTTGATAAAAGCCAGGAAAATGCACTCTTATCCCTTAAATACTCTGAAAACGGCCAGCAACAAAACGAGACCTTTGATTTGATTGTCGTACTGACAAAACCGAAACTTTCATCCGAGCTGAAATCGTTGAGCAGAAAGCTCGAAACACCTGTTCAGTGATCCTAAGGCTTAGACTGAAAGAATATTTTTTTTAAGCGGAGATCGTGTTGAGATTCCAACCTTTCTCCGTTTTTTTATAAAGCTATGCTAAATCCTCTCCGATAGGACGGAAAAGGGTAATATATTGTTCTCTTTTTTTAACCCCTTTATCGGAGTCCAGAGGAAAGAAAACAAAATCATTTGACTTTGGATGAGATCTTGTATATTATAAATAGTTTAAAGTTTAGGGATGTTTGAAATAGAGGCTTATAACTACGATCTGCCCCAGGATCTCATAGCGCAGGTTCCGGCTCCAAAGCGGGATCATTCCAAGCTCCTTGTGGTAGAGCGTTCAAGCGCCTCATTTTCAGATAACCAGTTTTTCGATCTGCCCTCCCTGCTCCAGCCTGGTGATCTCTTAGTGGTGAATAACACTAAGGTTGTTCCTGCTCGAATTTTTGGCCATAAAGAGAGCGGAGGCAGGGTGGAGATATTAGTCTTGGAGCACCCTGATTCAAGCAACGACGGGGATTCAAGAAAAAACGGGGATCTAAAAAAAGAGGGGTCCGCGACGCGGTTATGCCTGCTAAGATCATCCAGGCGGCCAAAGCGTGGGAGCCTCTTATTTTTTGACTCAGGTGTATCGGGAGAGGTAAAAGCTCTCCTTGACGACGGGCTTGTGAAGATCTCCTTTAAGGGAGATCGTGGGATAGACGCCCTTCTTGTTGAAAAAGGGTTTATGCCTCTTCCACCCTATATCAAACGAGGGGAAAATACGTCCCTTTCAGATCTGGACAAGGAAAGATACCAGACAGTCTATTCTGAAAGGGAGGGCGCTGTGGCAGCGCCCACTGCAGGGCTTCATTTTACGACAGATCTCCTCAAAAGGCTGAGAACAAGAGGGGTTTCTACTGTTTCGTTGACCCTTCATGTGGGCCATGGCACCTTCCGTCCCGTCAAGACAAAAGATATCAGGCACCACAGGTTGGGCCACGAATATTACTTGATTGAGCCCGAGACAGCAGCTCGGATAAATGACACCAGGAAAAATGGGGGGAGGGTTGTTGCAGTAGGCACCACGGTGGTGAGAGCCTTGGAAACCGCTTCTTCGTTGGAGGGGTCTCTCCTTCCCGGAGCGGGAAAGACCGATCTCCTGATCACTCCAGGGTTCGTTTTTAATATCGTAGACGTGCTTATAACCAACTTTCATTTGCCAAGAAGCTCCTTGCTCTTCTTAGTGTCTGCCTTTGCCGGCCTTGATTTGATAAAAAGGGCTTATGAACGGGCAGTTGAAAAAAGATACAGGTTTTACAGCTACGGGGATGCGATGTTGATACTGTAAAGTTCTCACGCAAAGGCGCAAAGCTCGCAATGAAAAGCAATGAAAAATTTGGAATCCTTCATTCATAGGTTTACGCTTTTTTCGAAATGGGCTGTATTATCGGATTGAAAACTGGATGGCGAAACTGGAAATTCGAAATGTAATTTCTCAATGAACTCGGGCAAATGGTTTGGCATGCCACATTCCTGGATTACCGCTTTCGCGGGAATGACGAAAAGGAGTGTTTTGTGACTTTTTGCGAGTTTGCCAATTATACTTTTTGTGACTTTTGGTCCTTTTTGCGGCTTCATCAAATTTGGAATTCAGGATAACGCACAGATCTAAGGATTGCAGGGCCAGAACGGGGGAAATCAAAACCCCCCACGGGGATTTTGAAACACCGGTTTTCATGCCGGTAGGAACCAAAGGGTCGGTTAAGGCCGTATCGCCCGAGGACCTGGATGAAGCAGGCGCCAGAATCATTTTGGCAAACACCTATCATCTATACCTCAGGCCGGGTCACCACACAATCGGGCGATTAGGCGGCCTGCACCGGTTTATGAACTGGCCGGGGCCCATCCTGACAGATAGCGGGGGTTTCCAGGTTTACAGCCTTACACCCCTAAGGACCATAACTGACAAAGGAGTAATATTTCAGTCTCATATAGACGGATCAAAGCATTTCATCGGGCCTGAAGAGGCTGTAGATATTCAAGAGACGTTGGGCGCAGATATCATTATGGCCTTCGACGAATGTGCGCCTTATCCCTCTGATTATGAATATGTAGAGGGGTCTGTTAAACTTACGACTTCATGGGCCCGCAGGTCACTCGATCGCAAAAAACGGAGTGATCAGGCCCTCTTTGGCATCGTACAGGGTGGCATGTACGCAGACTTGAGGGAGATCAGTGCCCGGGAATTAGTTGAAATGGAATTTGACGGCTATGCATTGGGGGGACTTTCAGTGGGGGAAGATCGATCTACCAGACTGCGGGTGATCGGTGAGACAATAAAATTTCTCCCTGAGGATAAACCTGTTTACCTGATGGGCGTCGGGGCACCGGAGGATCTCGTAGAAGCCGTCACTCTCGGAGTTGACATGTTTGACTGCGTGATGCCGACCCGAAATGCCAGGAATGGCACACTATTCACCTCTTCAGGCAAAATGACCATTAAGAACGCAAAATATGCGGAGGACGGAAGGCCTGTTGATGAGAACTGTGATTGTTATACCTGCTCTAATTACTCCAGGGCCTATCTGAGGCATCTTTTTATGGCGAGGGAGATTTTATCTTACCGATTGAATACAATTCATAATCTCTCATACTATTCTCGCCTGATGGCAGGCCTGCGGACTGCCATTCGAGAAGAGAGGATTGCAAAATATCGCGCTGAATTTTACAGGTCTTACAGAAAAAAACAGTTAACTACTTAACCAACAGGAGGTTTTGTGATGAATTTTTTGGCATATGCTATGGGAGGACTCGGCAAAGGCGGAGAAGGGGGTGGTTTTGGAGCATTTCTGCCGCTTATTCTCATGTTTGCGATTTTCTATTTCCTGCTCATCAGACCCCAGCAAAAAAAGGCCAAGGCGCATAAACAACTGCTTGCGTCTATAAAAAAAGGAGACCGGGTTGTCAGCTCCGGTGGACTCCATGGTGTTGTAACCGGCCTGACTGACGAAGTGGTAACCATGGAGATAGCGCCCAAGATCAGGGTCAAGGTATCGAGGGGTTCTATCTCCGGCGTGGCTGGGACGGCACAGTAGACCTCAAGGAGATTTCTCTGGGGTCGCATTTGTCCGCAAAAAGGACTTTTACTGCGGCAGGATGTCTTGACCGCAGATATATTCATAAAAGTACTAACAAATTCCATCTGGGAGTAGCACGTGTCTAAAAGCTTAGGTTGGCGTGGCATAATCGCATTATTCGCAATTCTGGCAGCTGTGGTATATCTTGTCCCTTCTCTATCCAGCGGAATCCCTGGCTGGTGGTCGAGTCTCCTGCCAAAGGATAAAATTCGTTTGGGCCTTGACCTGCAGGGGGGTATGCACCTTGTCTTAGAAGTACAGGCATCAAAGGCCGTTGAGACACACCTTGAAAGGGTGGTGGAGGAGCTGAAACGGGATTTGAGGAAGGATAGGGTGCGGTACCTTGAAATGAACCGGGGTGGACTGGACGGGATTGAGATAACCCTTATGCGTCCGGGCGACAAAGAGGTCTTCCTGGATATGGTGGCGGCAGGTTACCCTGATTTTAGTGTGGAATCCATGCCGGATAAGGAGGGTAAACCGGCGTTTCAACTTGTATTGAACCCAAAGGCCAAGATCCGTATCATGAAAATGGCGGTGGATCAGGCCTTAGAGACCATCAGGAACAGGATTGACCAGTTCGGAGTCAGCGAACCGGATATCCGGCCCCAGGAGAACAGCAGGCTTCTAATTCAACTACCCGGAGTGAAAGATCCCAAGAGGGCTATTGCCCTGATCGGCAAGACCGCACTCCTGGAATTCAAGTTGGTTGACGAAGAGCATAGTGTCGAAGAGGCACTCAAAGGAAAAATACCTCCTGGCGATGAAATACTCTACCAGGTTTCTATTGATCCTAAGAGCGGGCGACAAAAGAAGATCCCCTATCTTCTGAAAAAGAGGACCGCCCTGACCGGGGAATATATAACAGATGCCAGGGTCCAGATAGACAGCCGGTACAATGAACCCTACGTCTCCCTCTCATTTGACGCCAGGGGAGCGAGACTTTTCGAGCAGGTAACCGGTCAAAACATCAAAAAAAGATTGGCGATCGTTCTTGACAATAAGGTCAATTCCGCACCGGTTATTCAGGATAAGATATCGGGTGGAAAGGCTCAAATAACCGGTCGCTATGCCATGGATGAAGCCCGGGACTTGGCCATCGTACTAAGGGCAGGTGCCCTACCCGCTCCTGTCAAGATCATCGAAGAACGGACAGTGGGTCCCTCTCTCGGAAAGGATTCAATAGAAAAGGGCTTCAAATCGATGCTCATAGGCGGTGCAATAGTCATTCTTTTTATGGCGATATATTACGGCCTGTCGGGTGTCATCGCTGATTTTGCCCTTATCCTGAACATCCTATTTATTATGGCAGGACTGGCCTTCTTCAGCGCTACCCTCACCCTCCCCGGAATCGCCGGTATTATCCTGACCATCGGCATGTCTGTGGACGCCAATGTATTGATCTTTGAGCGTATTCGTGAAGAGCTGAGATTGGGGAAAACGCCAAGGGCCTCAATTGACGGAGGATACAGCAAGGCCCTTGTTACCATCCTGGATGCCCAGGTTACAACCCTGATCGCGGCGCTCGTTCTCTTTCAGTTCGGCACCGGACCGATAAGAGGATTCGCTGTGACCCTCAGTATCGGCATCTTGGCCAGCCTGTTCACTGCCATCTTCGTAACCAGAATCATATTCGATTACCTGTATACGCAGCGGAACATGAAAAGGATTAGTATTTAAAAGGCCGAGCAATCGTTCAGCAAAGCGATTCCATGAATATTCAATATTCAAACAAATTACCGGGGTCAATAAATGCAATTTATAAAGCCAGGGACTAAGATTGATTTTATCGGAAAACGCCGCATCGCGTTCACCTTTTCCACTATGATGATTATTGCCACCATTGTTCTGCTCGTATGGAGGGGTGGACCCAACTACGGGGTGGATTTTTCCGGTGGTGTGCTGATCCAGGTTAAGCTGCCACAAAAGATTTCTCCTTCTGGAATCAAAAAGGCCCTCAGGCCGGTTCAATTAGAAGACAGCATTATCCAGGAATTCGGTGAGCACGGACAGTCCGAATACCTGATCCGGATCAGGAAAACAAACGTTGAATTGGCAGGTTTGAGCGACCGTGTTGAACAGGCCCTGGACACGGCATTTGGAAAGGGAGTAGACATGCGACGGGTGGAGATGGTAGGGCCAAAGGTAGGCAAAGACCTGAGACAAAAGGCCCTGTTTGCTATCTTTTATGCCCTCCTGTTCATTGCAATATATATCTCTGGTCGATTTGAACTGAAGTGGTTAATGGCCATCATAATGGCGATTTCCTTAGCCTTTGTTGTTTATATTACATCCACATTCGGCGTTAGCGTAACCTGGCTCATTCTGATAGCCTTAGTTGTTACGATTGGCCTATGCTGGTTTTTGAATCTCAAATACGCCTTAGGGGCTATTATTGCCCTCATCCATGATGTTGCCATCACCGTCGGTATCTTCGCCCTGACGGACAGGGAGATATCCCTTTCAATCATTGCAGCCCTTCTCACCATCGTCGGATATTCCCTGAACGACACCATTATTGTCTTTGACAGAATACGGGAGAACCTGAGACGTTTCCGGAGAAAGCCTTTTGAACAGACCATGAATGCCAGCATAAATGAAACCCTCAGTCGAACCATTCTCACGTCCACAACTACCTTGGTCGTCGTCCTGGCCCTCTTTGTCTTAGGCGGTGGAGTTATTCATGACTTTGCATTCGCCCTATTGGTTGGGATAGGCGTAGGGACATATTCATCTATCTTTGTGGCAAGCCCGATCCTTCTCCTTTGGGAAGGAAAATCCGGCAAAAGGACCAATGGAAAGTGAGGTTGACGATTTCCGATGGGTCCGCAAGAGGATATTCAATCCTTTGAGGTCGCCAATTGCCAATAAGGAGCAAGAAAAGACACGCCAATCGTCATCTAACCTTTTGGGTGACAATCCTGTTACTACTAAGTGCCTCGGCCGGTGGCTGGTGGCTGTGGCATTACAAGTTCACCAAATCTCCACGTCTTAATTACATCGCCCTAAGTATAAATCATGAAAGCCGGAGGGTTCTCTCAGGAGAAACCCTCGCCCTACACCCTAATGACAGGGTCAAAATACTCGATATATCCACAAACATCCCCTTTAATCAAAATATTCGTCTGTCAGCCGAAGGTCTTGACGTGAATGCGCTTCGTTATGAAGAGATGACAATTGCCGACATCTTGCCTCATGGAGAGGCCTTTGATCGCTACAACTTTACCATTCGTGTAAAGTACTATAACCGGGACATAGGAAAGCTGATATGGGTAGTCCAACCTTATACGGAAGATTGGCTGGACAAGGCCAACAGGATCATTGATAACGATATGCGATTGGCTATTCTCGAGCGCGGACAGCGTCTCACTCCTGAAGACAAACGTCTCAGTCGCCGCCTTCTTGACGAATACAAGGCCTTCAAAAAATGGAAACAGGCCGCCCGGATGCTTGAGAAAATGGCGGAGAAAAAGGTTAACCATGATACCCTCACGGAACTTATTGAAGTCTACAAAAATATGGATAATAAAGATGGGATTATTCTGGCCCTTAAAAGGCTTATCAACGTTGACCCTGATGATCTTGAAGCGAGAACGGAGTTAGCAGAAATATTTGAGAAAAGTGGAGATTGGAACGGGGCAATCCGAGAATATGAAGACCTTTTGAAGCGGGCGAACGAGAAAGACACGCTCCAGATCTATAAAAGTCTCGGATATCTTTATACAAAGACCGATAAACCTGAGAAGGCGATTTCCTGCTATCTCAATGCGGCCAAAATAGACCAGAAGGATGCAAACCTTCAATACAATCTATCCTATCTTTATGAGAAGATCAAACAGGAGGAAAAGTCTAATTTTTATTTAGATAACGCGATAACTCTGAGATCCGGCGACCTTGAAGGGCGCTTGAAGTTGGCGCTGGCCCTTATGAAAAGCGGCCAATTCGAGAAGGCCCGGAAGTACCTTTCCGAGGTCTTAAAGAAGGAGCCAGGATCAAACAAGGCCCTTACCTTAATGGCCAAGGTTATGGAAAAACAGGGGGACAAAAAATCCCTTAAAACGATTTACCGAAAGATCCTCTCCCACAACCCGAAAGACGATACCGTTATGTACAATTTAGGCGCCCTTGAATACGAAGAGGGGAACCTCAAAGGTGCTTTGCCCTATTTCAAAGAGTATGTGAAATCACACCCATCGGATGCCACTGTGCATGGAATTCTTCTTGATATTTACAAAAAAGAAAAAAATCTCCCATCAGCATTTAAAGAAGCCGTTATACTTGTTGAACTGACGCCAAAAGAGAGTGATATTTATGGCTTTATCTTTGATTATTTAATGCAAAAAGAAGAATATGAAAAGATTATTCCTCTCATGCAAAAAGGGTTGCAGGCCAATCCAAAGGAGATCGACCTCAGAGAATATCTGATCACTGCATATTTGAAGACCGGGAGAGATGATCCCGCAGTGAGGGAGATGGAAGAGCTGTTGAATGCAAGGCCAAAAGAGATCGACCCGTTGCTCATGGATATGTTTGAGAGCTTACGTGCTAAGGGGGCTTATGCAAAAATCTTTCGCATTATGAAAAGGGCCGTTAAAGCGTACCCCCGGAATATCGTTTTCAGGGAGTACTTGATCTTAGCCTGCCTGAAGACCGGAAAGGAAGATCAGGCAGCAAGCCAAATGGAAGAGATACTGAAGGCGCGGCCAAAAGACCTTGACTTATTGCTGCAGTTGGCAAGGCTGAGGGAAAAAAACAATAACATTGAAGGGGCTGCAAAAGCCTATAAGCGAATCCTTGAGATATCACCCGAGAATGATGAAGCATCAGAAGCATACCTAAGATTAAGGTTAAAAGGCGTTGGTGGAGATGATGATTAGGGCTCATTATGACGTAACTGCCGGACTGATCTGGAAAGAAAAGAAGCTTCTAATCGCAACACGGCCAAAAGGGACCCACCTTGAGGGACTTTGGGAGTTCCCCGGGGGTAAACGGGAAGAGGGGGAGAACCTTAAAGGGTGCCTTAAACGGGAAATAGATGAGGAATTGGGTATCAAGGTGAGGGTGGACGAACCTTTTTTAACGGTGGATCACGAGTATCCTAACAAGAGGATCTCCCTGCACGTTTTCAACTGTACCTGGTTGAAGGGTGAACCCGTCCCCTTGCAGCGTCAAGAGACCAGGTGGGTTATGCTACCCGAACTTTCGAAACTTACTTTCCCTCCGCCTGATGTCCAGGTGATCGAGACTTTAACCAGACGTGGTAAAACGAATAAAAGGAGGATGTGAGATGTTTTACAAGAGAGAGGATAGTGGATACATGGTACCGGCAGAAGGCGTACGTTTAAAGACCCTGGTGCATGGTGAAAAGACACACTTATGCGAATTCAGAATAAATAAGGGCAGTATGGTTCCCGAGCACAGCCACCCCCACGAACAGACCGGGTACTTAGTCTCCGGTAGGATAAAATTCATTGTCGAGGATGAAGAGTTCGAGGCCGGACCGGGGGACAGCTGGTGTCTGCCTGGCGATATGGCGCATGCAGCGGAGATCCTTGAAGACTCGGTGATGGTAGAAATTTTTTCTCCTGTCAGAGACGACTACCTTTAACCGTTCACGGGTTCCCCCGTTTGTGGCGGGGATCTTCGAAACAGTTCAACGAAACTTTGGCCAGTTTCAGCCTCAGAGACTCAAACCTAATTCCCCAAAACAGGGATTAAAACCCTTGACACTGTAATGGCAACTAAGTAGATTGCTTGGTTAATTCCTTCACAACCGGACAGTGAGGCGACCTGTGCTCAAACTTCTTGGCAAATGGCTCAAAATCTACGAAGATGAAATTTTGCTCTTTTTTTGGGTTTTGCTCATCCTTTTTCTCATCCGTACTTCAAGCATCCTCTTTAACAATTTCGCAGAAACAGCCTTCTTAAAGAGATATGGCGTAGAGTACCTGCCGATCGTCAACGTGGCCAACGCCATATCCACCTTTTTTATCATGGCATTTCTGACCGGACTCATGGCAAAAATCCCGGGAAGCCGAATGCTCAGCTATATGCTTCTCTTTTGCGGAATCTCCGTTGCCCTTCTCCGCTTTGTGGTACCCCTCGGCTTTGACCTCATCTACCCGGTACTGTATATCCTGAAGGCCCAATATGAAGTCCTGTTGGCGCTCATGTTCTGGAATCTGGCCAATGACCTGTTTAATACCAGACAGTCCAAACGTCTATTTCCCCTGATCACGGCCGGAGGCGTTATAGGGGGGATCATCGGCAGTTTTGCTACGCCCCCTTTGGCCAAGGCCATAACCATGGATAATTTGATGTTTGCCTATCTGATAACCACCGTAATAGGCGCCTTTGTCGTGAAGAGGATGGGGGCAAAATTTCCGACTCTGTTACTCTCAGATAAAAAGGGCAAAAAGACAAAAAAGCGGACCTCTGTCATACAGGAATTCAAAAGCATACTCCCTCTTATGAAGGAATCCACCCTCGTCAAGGTCCTTATCCTCTTAACATTGCTCCCCAATGTTATCATCCCGATCTTGAATTACCAGTTTGCCTATACAGTTAATAATGCCTTTGCCTCCCAGACCAGCATGCTCGGCTTTTTCGGCTACTTCAGGGGCTGCATGAATATCGTCAGCCTGATTATACTCCTGTTTGTGGGGAGGGTATATGGCCGCTGGGGTCTCCCGATTGTCCTTATGTTTCATCCCTTCAATTATATGCTTGTATTCTTGGCCTTTCTGCTTCGGTTTGACATCTTCTCGGCCATGTATGCAAGAGTATCGACCAATGTCTTAAGAACCACCATGAACAATCCCGCAAGGGCCGTTTTGATGGGTCTGTTCCCGTTGGAATATCGCGCAATGATCAGGCCTTTTTTGAGGGGGACAGTGGTCCGCATCGGTATATTGTTGGGGGCCGGCATTATTATGGTCTCTGAAGGGCTTTTCTCCCCAAGGTACCTTTCCATAGCAGCGATGGTTTTTGTAGGGGGATGGATTGCCACGAGTTTGGCACTCAAAAAGAGTTATTCTCAGATCTTGTTAGACCTGATTTCAAGAAACATGCTCGATCTGAAATCTCTGGAGGAGAAGGCTGTGGGGAGTGTCTTCGCGGACAAGCAGATACAGTCCGGGCTTGTGGAAACCTTCCTCTCTTCGCGCGGGGATGACTGTCTGTGGCATGCACGCATACTCAAATCCCAGGGCGTCAAAGACCTTGACTCCCATATCCTGACAGTCCTGAAAAAGAATGATAACAAGACCAAAATTGAACTCCTCTCAATACTTTCGCCCGACGCGGGCGAACAGGCCATTACCCTGTTTAGAGAACTAATAGATACTGAGAACCATGATCTCGCAGTTGCCGTTGTAAGAGCGGCAAACAGGCTTCCGGCAGGGCTTTCCCACGATTTCTGCAGAGAGGTGTTTGAAACAAGTCAAGATCCGGACGTAAAGGCCTACGCTGTCATAGGGCTCTACAACAAATCCCCTGATGAGTATAAGGGGATCATTGATTCCTGGTTAAGCTCTGATGATCCCTCTCAAAAAAGGGCCGGCATCATTGCTTCGGGGGAGTCCGCGGACGAATCCTATATTTCCCGCTTGAAGGGGATGCTTGAAGAGGAAGAGGACGACTCGATTCTCCCCTTTATACTGACTGCCCTTCACCGCCTTAAAGCTCCGGAGCCGAACAGCTTTGCAGCTCCCTATCTTATTCACCCTGCTGAGCCTGTTCGATTAGCCGCTTTGGAGGCCTTTGACTTAAAAGACGATGATGCCATCAGGACAGTCATCGGCCTGATGGACGATGCTTCAGCAAGGGTCTATAAGCTTGCACAGGAGAAGATCAAGACATCTCCCTATCAAAATGCCCAGGTTCTTGTTGAATCTCTGAATATCCCCAGGCGTAAGGTCCGAGAGGGAATATTTGTCCTGTTGGAATCTTTGAATATCAAGGACCTGGATATCTTTCGATTCGCCCGCTCCCAGGTAGAGCGATGTTATAACAATTTGGCCGAAGTGGAAGGGGTTCGGCTTCTCCCTGAGAGCCAGGAGAGAGACCTGATTATAGACCACCTGGAAAATAAGAAACATATTGAACTGGAAAATATCGTTCGGGTCCTGGCCACCGAGGACCGGTCAGGCCAAATGCGAATTATCTGGAGAGGCCTTTTTTCCACTGATGCGCGCCGGCGATCTAACAGCTTAGAGGCCTTGGATGATGCGATGGATACTTCCCTATCAGGCATCATGCTCCCTCTCTTAGAAGGTATTCCACCTTCTGAAACCTTAAAAATCGGCATGAAAAATTTCAAATTGCCTGATTTTGGTTCCGATAAGGGCACGGTTTGCCCCCATCTCTTGGGCAAACAGGATTGGGTGACGGTTGTGTTGACCTTGTTCCTGATCTCTAAACAGGGGCTTGACGGAATCGATATGGAAAAAGTCCGGGCATTCACAGAGTCAAAGAATACATTTATTCGACAGATGGCGCTCAGTGCCATGGATACAGGTCATCATGACCCAGGTAAAATGGAGGATGATATGGAAACGGAGATTTCTATCCCTGACAAGATCTTACGCCTGAAGGGAATCAACATATTTGAAGGTCTTTCCGTGAGCGAATTAGCTGCCATTGCATCGGTGACAGAGGAGGTCAATTATCCGGCCGGTGAAATCGTTATCAGAGAGGGTGAATCCGGTGAGACGATGTTTCTCATTATCAAAGGGGAGGTGTCTGTTATTAAAGGCGCGGGAGAAGAGGGCGAACGCGAAATTGAGTTGGCCCGAATCGGTACCGGAGACTATTTTGGCGAGATGGCCCTCTTTGAAGATGCTCTTCGATCTGCCACTATTCGAACCGCGGAAGAAGCCCGGGTTTTGATCCTCCACAAGCAGGAGTTCACCGAAATCGTGAGAGAATACCCGCAGATCGCACTTCATATCTGCAAGGCGCTTAGCGGAAGGATACGTGAACTGCATGAAAAAATTAAGAGTTAAGGCCTCACTCCCCCTCGATAACCCGTGAACCTGTCGTGGATTCGGAATGAACAAATCCCCCGTCAGATAAAGGCTCAACAAAAAATAACTTAGCAGAATTGGCGCCCAGATTCATGTTAGATTCGGAGTCTTGCAAGCTCGCTTACCTGTGTGTGGTTTGAAATCGGACGAAGATAACGTGAAGACAGGATGTCCCGCGGTGGGATAAAGTTATTTCTTGTTGAGCCCTACGCCAGCCAACGAAATTTATTCGAAAAAGTATCTTGGAGATATCAATGAAAAACCTGGATCTTTACTTGGATAACATAGAGCGTTGTGATGATATCGACAGATTTAAAATCCATGTCCGTTTAGCAAGATCTTATAGTGAAGATCTCGAGTTATGGTATTCTATCCCATTTGAGCAATGGGAGCACTGCTCCTGTGACCTCATGGATTCATTTGTACTTGCCGCATTGTTGAAGGCAATGGAAGACAATGCCACATTAAAGGTCCATGGCCCTGTCTCTCGCTCTTTGCTTGACAATCTGGAAGAATATCAGCTCATTTTCAGCCTGTGGTTCCCTGAAAAATACAGGCAGATTGAAATAGTGCCCAACAGCGAGACAGAGGAAGAAAAAATCAATGATAAGGTCATGCTCAGCTTTTCCGGGGGTGTTGATGGGGCATTCAGCGCACTGAACCACATATTACGGCGGGGTCCCATCAAGAGAAAGTTGTTCGATGTTAACACCATCCTTTATGTCGAAGGCTTCGACGTCAATATAGACTATGACAGAGAGTGCAAAAACGTGGTTGAAAGAAATAAGAGGCTTTTTTCAGGATACAATGATTTGAGATTTTTGAACGTAAGGACAAACCTGAAATATCTCCTTTCCATCAAGAGGTTCTGGACTTCACATGCATGCGTGCTTGCCTCAACGGCCTCTCTGTTTCGCAAAATATGTGGTGGTTGTCTCGTGGGGAGCAGTCATTCATATCTTCACTTAGCCCCCTGGGGAAGTCATCCACTGACAGATCGATTGCTCTCAAGCAACAGCTTTGAGATTCACCATGATATGGTTTTTACCAGGATAGAAAAATTAGAAGCCCTTTTCGCCTGGCCGGAAGCGCTCGACAACCTGAAGGTATGCTGGGAAGGGCAATACAGATATGATACCCCCCCCGACACCAACTGTTGCACCTGTGACAAGTGTGTCCGTACCATGTTGGCCTTCAGGGCATTGGGGCATGAAATACCCGCAAGCTTTCCCCGGAAACTGACCGTTGACAAAGTCAAGGGGCTCAAAAACAAGCCTTTTGACTGGTCAAGAATGGTATTCCTCACCGAGGTTCTCAATACTGCAAAAAAAAATGGGAAAGAGGGAGACCCTCTTTTTGTAACCCTCGAAGAAATCATAACGGACCATCGAATTGTTGATTGACTAATGACAAATAATAACCAGCATCCAGTATCAAGAATCCAGTACCCTGCATCCTGCATACGGAGAGTAAATAATGAAAATCACCTACATATATCCACCCTTATTTAAACCTTTCTATCCCATGGCAACGCGGATCATCACCGAAAATCTTTTAAGAAACAAAAACCTTGAAGTCGATTTCAGCGATATCCCGGTAACAACCTATGCCTCAAATACAGCCGACCGCCTCTATGATGAGATCATTTCAAACGTTGCTC
This sequence comes from uncultured Desulfobacteraceae bacterium, assembly GCA_964522045.1. GTDB lineage: Bacteria > Desulfobacterota > DSM-4660 > Desulfatiglandales > Desulfatiglandaceae > Desulfacyla. The sequence continues at coordinate 1,865 of CAZFSF010000046.1, read as the reverse complement.
TCCGGTCTTCCCCAAATGTCGTTTCATTTCTAAACCAGAAATATATGGTATATAATATCTTTTATGTATTTATGGCCCAGGGGTATTTTGATGAATATATCCTGATTGACCCTGACACTGAATATAACATTTTGACCTGTCTCAACTTTTGTGACCTTCTCATCTTGAAACACCTGCTACAAAACAATAAAAAAGTGGTACTGGGCGGTCCCCTCATAAATATCGGACTGTCTCCCTCTTTCATCCGAAAATTCATGAAACTGATGGGCGTCCATCCCTCGAAACTTATTGAAAATCTGATAATCGTCTCGGGCAACATCGATCTGACCACAGATCTTTATCAGATAATGCGGAACTGGAAAGATACCGCCATCATGAGTAATAACTACGGCACGGCGTTTGAGTGCGAAAGGGATTTCCTGAAAGATCTTTATGAGGACCCAGGTGCAATACCCGTACATCTTGGGTTCAGTAATCACTGCTGGTATGGAAAGTGCAAATTCTGCACCTACAGGGAGTTACCCAAAATGAACTTCTTGGCCGGACAGGAAACAAGGACTGTTGCCGATTCCATTCACAGACTCGTGAATACCTTCGGATCTGATCACATCAGATTTATTGATTCATACTTCAGGAGGAATTCTGCGCAGGTTCGAGAGATACTTGAGCAGATAAAACAATACCATATCACCGTTTATACCGGCATAACCCTGCTCAAAGACAAACGATATATTGAGTTTTTAAACAGCCATATCGACTGCCTCCTTATAGGCCTTGAGTCGATATCCGACTTTTCTTTGCACCAGGTTGACAAAGGTTATACCGGCAGGGACATCGAAATTGCCGTGGACAATATTATCAAGCATATGAGCAAAGATATCTTCTTGGAGATATCTATTATCCTGGATTTGCCGTGCAAAGACTCAGAAGATGTCAAAACCAACTACAGAAAAATAGCAGAACTCAAAGAGAGATTAGCCGGGGAAGGTTTCGGGGTCGCATTCCATATGAACATCCTGAGTGTCTTCCCGAATATGGAACTGCTGTATACAAAAGCCGGACTGCTCAGAACTTCAGAGAATCAATCTGATATGAATTTTTCCACCGGCAAGAATTATATTATAAGCACCTTGCGGCAGTGTGGCATGGACAGACCCCTACAGCTCCCATCAGACTGCGTCCTCAGGGACGAGCAAAACCGATACAACCTGCTCTATGGCTATATCAGCTCAGATGTACCGATCGTCCGTTATGACGTTAATGGTAATCTCCTGCCATCAGATTTAGAATTGATGGATGAAACCGTCATGAAGGAAATCTTGACAAGGAAAAGCCACAGAAACGTGAACTAAAGTTTGCCCCGCGTGCCCAAGAGGCGATATCACTTTAGTTCGTTACCAATCATTTCAAGCCCTCAAATTCAGCCAATTAGTTGATCCCGCAATCCTTACAGAGTGTCATTACAGACTGGACAAGCTTAGACCGTCTGGAGTATGCTCAGTCGTAATTTGCCTCGGTTACTCCCGAAAGAGGGACGCACGGTCCCTGTTCGAAGGGTAGCTTCTCAATTAAAAATATGGACTGAAACACGAAAAATGGATACACTTATTTGTATATTCTGCGGTGGCACTGCGAGGATTGTAGGCCGATGAAGTCATGCCAGGGTTATTTGCATGGACTGCAACATGGAAGCTAAACTCAATGAGTATCGAGACCAGATCGAAGAATGGAAGGACAAATGCTGTGACATGGCATTTGGAATTGGAGAATGACAGGTCCTTAAGTTCTCAGCAATCAAATTGATCACACAAGGAGGGTAAAATGGAATACGAGTATGCTTTTGAAATGGCCGCATCAAATATTCG
>CAZFSF010000045.1:0-19220 GCA_964522045.1 uncultured Desulfobacteraceae bacterium | reverse complement strand
CATTTTTCCCTGAAGTATACCCAAATTGCTGTATGGGCTGTATTGAATACTGTAAGAGAACTTCCTTCCACCCCTTAAGGCCTGACAGCGTCCAGTCACCGTAAATCCTTTTCACATTAGCTGTCCCATATTTTGCGATTTCCGATAGTAGTCCTTCAACAATGGAAGGCTGCGCGTTGTCTGCATCTATTAATACGGCCAATTTTTCAGTTTTTTCGTCTGACATGTTTTCTCCTTTTGAGCTTCTAATGAAAAGTTCACCCGCTGCCGTCTATGAAAAAACCAGGGAGACGGTGTTTTATACAACGTTAGGGTTTATTCTTTTAAATATTTCATTCTGTTGGCGGATCGTACCATTCTGCCATTATAGGTTTTAACTATCCATCCAGGCTCAACAAAGCGGACTTCGGAGAGCGAAACATACAATTCATGAAACACGCGACGACGTAATTCACGACCGATATTCCCTCTTTCTTCTTTGCGGATACCTGCCGTCAGTTCGCAGACCATAACAATTTTTTCAGATCCGGTGCGCGTATCATCGATTCCAAAAGCAACCGCTCTGCCGGGCCTGATACCGGGAACTGAATTTGCTACGGTTTCCAGATCCTCAGGATGGATATTTTGACCGCCCTTAATAATCAGATCTTTCTTGCGACCGCATACATAAAGGTGTCCTTTAGCGAGATAGCCGATATCACCCGTATAATACCAACCGTCATCCTTTACCTTGGCTGTCAGTTCGGGATCCCGGTGATAACCGCTGAATAGAAAACTTGTACGGATGGCAATTTCGCCGACTGATCTTTCTGACAGGTGGTTTCGGCTTGAATCGACAATAGCCACATCCACACCGTCCAGCGGCAATCCGCAACTTACCACAGGGATAGACCCTTTTTGGTTTGATCCGGCAGGCACAGCCCTCTTTTTATCATAAAGAGAACGGACATCAACCCAGTCAACCGAAACGTCATCGTCCATTTTAGTTGCGGTCGCTGCGAGGGTGTTTTCCGCCATGCCGTACCCCGGTTTTATGGATGCGGCCGGTAATCCAAAAGCTTTAAAAAAATCAAAAAAATCTTTTATGCTGTCATAAAGAATCGGTTCGCCGCCAAGGCCTACAAATCGTAAGGTGCTGAGATCCAATCCCTTGAGGTCCTGACCTTTCACGCTCCGGAGGGTGTGATTCAAACCAAAATTGGGAAATATGCAGTGCGTTCCCCCATGCTTTTGGATGAGCTCTAAAAGGGCTTTCGGGTTGTGGACCCATTTGAATGGGGACATCAAGACCAATGGAATCCCGGTGGTCAGGGGCAGAACGATGCCCGAAAAAAGACCTAAATCGTGGTAGAGAGGTGGCCAGTTAACAATTACATCTTGCGGGCGTATATCCAGGGCCGCTGCATAAGATTGGATAAAATTCAAAATAGCACGATGCGAAAGCCTTACTCCCTTTTGTCGCCCGGTAGAACCACTGGTGTATTGAATATAGGCAATCTGCTCTCCCAAAGCATAATGCTTGGGTACGGATAAATCCCTATTGCCGGGCCGGGTTAGAATTTCAGTTGCACTTATTGCCTGACAGCTTAAATCCCGGAGGGAATCACCGAGTTCAATTCGCAGCTCCGGTAAGGCTATTACACCCCGGGCACCAGAGTTTTTGACAAGGTTGCAGATCTGCTCTTTGAATTTATCCCGGTTAGGCACGTGCTCCGGATAATGGGAAATGACCGGGATGGCCCCGGCATACAGGACCCCCCAGAAAGCCGCTACAAGCTCAGGTGAGTGGTTAAGGCAAATAATGACAATATCCTGTTTTTTAATACCATTGGACTGCAGTGTTTGGGCACAGGAAATTGCTTTATTATGCAATTGACCGTAAGAAAGTTTTTCTTCGGAATCATCATCGGAAATGAGAATTATCGCAATCCGGTCTGGATTTTCCAGCGTTTTTTCGACAAAAAGCTCCACAATTGATTTACAAGAATTAGACATAACGGGATCCATCCAGGCATTTCTGAACAAGGGTGGCGAGATCTTTAATTTCGCTTCCATTATAAATAACGTCACCTTTCTGGTCCATGGATAATTCACCATATGATGAAATTCTCCGGGCAAACGACTTCTCAATCATAAAAAAAACGGCGCCGGGCGGCACTTTACCGGGTTTACCAAAAATCTGTGGACAACCCACATCACAAACACCGCCAAGAATTTTTTCCACATCCCCCCGGCTAATATGATCCAGTGCAGTTTGCAACCCGGCCAGTCCGGTCGGGTGCTGTTCGGTGAGGACATAATTGGTTCCCGTAAGTCCGAAGCGGATCGCGGCTTCTCCAAGGTAACTGTTGGCTAAGGTATATGAAAACAGGGCCGGACTGGCATTGAATCCTCTGTCAGGGATTACCGTCTCATAATAGTCTACATCCGTCTCCAGACAACCGTATACTGTGGATGCAATAACGCCGATGTTGCGTTCCCGAGTCCACTCAGATAGACCCGCATCAATCAGGGCAAAAGCAATAGCCGTCAATCCCAGCCGGGAGTATTTATCCATGCGTCTGAAATTCGGATAAGGTTTTTTAAACATATCTAATGGATTAATTTTAGGCAGCGGTCCCCACGGCATGGTGAAACTCTCATGATCCCTGCCGCATCCCATTCCTGCTGCGGTTACCCATCCGATTCCGCTAATATGAACACTCAATGTAGTATTACCTCCCTAACACAAGGGCGGCGTTAACGCCGCCGAATCCCGAATTGGTGGTCAAAAGATAGTCCCCGGAAACCGGCTGCGATTCAGAGCTGACCTGACCCTCGGCGCCGTTTTCCGGATTTGCAAACCCGACTGTCAGAGGAACCATCTGGCTTGAAAGAGCTTTGAAACCCAGGATGACCTCGATGACCCCGGCCGCTCCCAAGGTATGTCCGATGGCGCCTTTTATAGAATAAATAGGAAGCTTACGCTCACCAAACACCTGCCGGAAAGCGTTGAGTTCCATTAAGTCATTATAAACAGTACCGGTTCCATGGGCACTGATGGCAGTAATGTCTTCCGGTTTTCTTTTCGCCGTTTTCAGGGCTTGATCAACGGCCTGAACCAGACCTCGACCAGACTTGGCAGGTGCCGTAATATGAGTGGCATCGTTGGTAATACCCCAACCGAGTAGTGAGCCTAACCGGTTCCGATTTTCCCGGCGTGCCCGATCGGCATTCATCAACAGCAGTGCCGCTGCTCCTTCTCCCAGCGACAGTCCCTTGCGATCGCGGTCAAAGGGCCGGCAGGGAAATGGCGACAGTGCCTTTAAGGCGGAAAATCCCGAAAACGCATATTCCGTGATCAGATCTCCACAACAGACCAGCACGACCTCGGCTCTGCCTGATTCAATCAGCGCAGCACCATGGGCGACGGCAATGGTAGACGAGGCACAGGAGGCGCTGACACAAATACCGTTGCAGATCAGGCCGAGTTTGGGGCCAACGATATTCGCTATGGAAGAGAGCAATACATCCTGAAAATTGGCCTGTCTGCCGCGACAAAATGACTCCAGATTATCGGCGCCCGCCTTTATGGTCGCTGTAATCAGGGCGGAATCAGACGGCACCGATCCCAGCTCAAGGAAAAGGCGGTCCAGCAAATGCTGTAGCATGGAACGGTCGTTGGCGGCTTTTAAATCATCAATATGGGCCGCAGTTTTAGCCTTGTAGTGGTCCTGATCGACCGGAAAGCGCGTGATCGGCCGGATGGCGGTTTTACCTGCCATGAGTCCCTGCCAGAGCGATTCCAGGTTGTTTCCCAGTCCTGTAACCACAGCGGCATCAGTAACGACGACCCTTCTGGACTCCATATTTTTTAAATTGTCAACACTCACATATCACCTCATTCATCCCATGTTCCACCGCGCTCTGTTGGTGTCTACTCGATAGGGGGTGACCATATATCGTAAGAGAGGTAGTTGTCAAATCCGCAGTTCCCTTAATCTCAATCCTGATGCCGGCCTTGAAATTAATATTGACAGAAAACTGATGCCCATGTAAAAAACCATCTATACATGGATTGAGGAATTGAGGAATTGAGGAATTTAAGAATTGCTAATTATTATAATAGATTAGCCTTGAAGAGATCACTCCCAGTTGCGCACTTTTGATTTTTTACGAGAGTATCAACCCTAACGTTGCATAAAATTTGAGTCTGACGCAGATATGGGCGAAAAAGACAGTTTTCGTTCAGACACTACTTAAAGACCACATGAATCAGATAAAGGCTATAGGATTTGATCTCTTCAACACCTTGATTACTGCGGAACCGGGTGCTCTTAGAGATGCCTTGACCAGGCTGACCGGCAGTCTGACTCAAATGGGTCTCCGTCTGGAGTACGAGCAATTCAAAAAGGCCTATCGGGACGCCGCTTTGGGGTTTTTCAAACGTGCAAATAAGGAAGGGAAAGAGACACACAATCGCTTTTGGATCAGCGCGGCGCTGCAGTCTTTAGGTTACGACATAGGGCCGGATGATCCCCGGATATCCCCCGCAATTGAAGCCTATTTTTCCACCTTTCTCGATTTCTGCCACCCTATCCCTGGTACTATAGAAATGCTCGAAACACTGAAAGGAGAGTATCGCCTCGGGTTGCTTTCCAACTTTACCCACGCGCCCGCCGCTTTTAAGATCATTGACCATATGGGCCTCAGCCCCTTTTTCGACGTGGTGCTTATCTCAGGCCAAATCGGTTACAGAAAACCGCACGCCATTGTTTTTCGCATACTTATAGAATCTTTAGGTGTGGATAGGGGCGAGACACTGTATGTGGGAGATGACCCTGAGGCCGATATTAATGGCGCCTTTAGGGCAGGGCTTCAGCCAGTCTGGTTTACCTATGCCCGGGACAAAAAAAGCCTTTTACCTCCTGGAGCGGTATCAGATCAGGTGGAAATCGAGGACGATAACGTGTCTGTGATTTCCACTTGGAACGAGCTGTTTTCTCTACCCTATTTCTCTTCCCACAAGGAGCATTTGTAAAGAGATCATTATAGAGAAAATGTGCCCGACTAATGTATTCATTGTGGCGGCAGAGAAGCTAAAAGGGCCAAACAAGAATAGTCAATCTTTAACCTTATGGGGAGCCTGTCCCCTTTGGAAGGCTGCCCTGTAGAACTGTTTTTGCTCACAATTGAGTTGATCAATCATTGCCCGTTCTTTCGGCGTAAGCAACCGCCCTTCACGAACGGCTGCTGCTTCAATGCTGCGGACCTGTTCGTACTTCTTATGCCCCTCACCCATACTGTACCTCAGAATTTCCCTGAGATGTAGCTGTAATTCGATGATATGGTGGTTGGACGTGCGCAGGTTCAGGTGGATATTCCAAAATCCAGAGGCCAAAGGATCGATAGCACGGTCTTTGATCCGAACAACGTCATAGCCATGCAGAATAAGATATCGGAGGCCCTGGTATACTGCGTCAACGGTAGGGTACTCTATAGAGCCGCGGGCAATATCCATGAGTCCTGAAGCATCTCCTCCCAATTCAATCACAATTTTTTCCTTGGCCCTTTGTTTTCCTTTTAACCTCCCTCCCGTGGGAAAGACGGCGATTCCACCGGTGCGCTCTGCCAGGGCCCGGGTAATCCTTTTGGCCTCCACTTCAGCTACCGCGGCTTCCGCGTAGAGGGTCTCAAGATCGTGGCTCTCTTGACGGACAGCATGATCTCCGACCCTGGCCTGAACCTGCGCTCGTGCCCATAAGCTAATAGCCAACTGTCCCGGGGTGAGTTTGTAGGCAACTAACTGTTCCGGGCCTTGGCTAACACCAGGGCATCCAGCTTGGCCGCGTTCTTGCGCAGTAGCAGGAAGCAGACCCCAGCTAAGCAGGATACTGATAAAAAAGAAAACGTGCACTGACAGATGCCCACGTTGATGCATCGAATTTTGTTGAAACGGGTGACTAATCATAGACATTTTCGAGAAGTGAAAGGATTTTCTTTTCACTCAATTTTGCCGGGTTCGTGGCAATATTGACGGCATCTCTATAGGTGTAGAAAGCGATCTTTTTCAGGTCTTTTTCAGGGATATTATTGTCTTTAAGGGTTGCTGTAATTCCGAGGTCTTTATACAGTTTCAACAGGGCCGCTTCTAAATCCTCAAAACCGTTCAGCATAAAAGCAAGATCCAAGAATTGTTTATCACATACTGCCCTATTTGCTCTGACAAAGCAAATCAGACCGATGGTTGCGGCTTTTCCATGGGGGATATGGTAATGCGCACCGAGAACATGTGTTATGGCATGGCCCACGCCAAGCCCCTTACTAAACGCGATTCCCCCGTAGACAGCCGCCATACACATGTCGGTTCGGGCATCGAGATCCCGGGGCTCTTTGTATGCTTTCACTAAGCTTCGACCAATCAGTTTGGTTCCATAAAGGGCCATGGATTCGAAATAAGGATGATACGGCGCTGCCAGAGCGACATAGCCTTCGATACAGTGGGCCAAGGCATCAACCCCTGACTCTCTCGTCAATTCGGGAGGCATGCTCCTGCAATAATTTGGATCGATAACAGCTACTTTGGGGATCAGATGGTTGCTCATAAGCATAAATTTGACGTTCCGCTGCTTATTCGTAATAACCGCGTACGGATTAACCTCGCTACCGGTGCCCGAGGTGGTTGGAATACAGATCAACGGGGGCAATGTCGGTTTTATCTTTGCCGTTCCGCCGACAATGCTTTCATATTCGGTCAATTCACCGGAATGCGTTACCCGCAAAGCGATTGCTTTGGCAGCATCCAGACTGCTGCCACCGCCCAAGCCGATAATGCCGTCACAACCTTTGGTCTTGTACAAATCCCCCGCTATCTCAATCAATTCTACGGGAGGATCAGGCTCAACATCCAGGAATATCTCAGACGTGATGCCGGATCTTTGGAGGATTGTCTGTACTTCATTAACACGCCCGATGCTTTTCATAACCGGATCTGAGACAATCATCGCATTTCTCATATCCAATCTTTTGGCCGCGGCCCCCACTTTTTGGACCACATGGGTGCCAAACAGCGTTTCAGGCATTGGCGGTATGCGAACTTCCCAATGTTTTTTGGGGACTTTGAAGGCGTTTAACCCATCCCAGAAATCCCGCAACTCTTTCTCCGGAACATCAAAAACCTGATTGGTTGGCGCTAATGATTCGGATCGAATAAAGTTTTGTGAAAGTTCATCCATGCTGCTAAATTCAGCATTTTCATTGAACTTGATTTGATCCTTTAAGGTCTGCTTGCCGATTTCTACAATATCATCCGGCGTTAACCCCATCCCGTACCGCGCGTTCATCAAATCGGCAAAAAAATCATATATGGATTCCTGCCCACCCGGAACAGAGTTTAAACAATATCCGAGTGTGTCGCAGGTAGCCGCCTGGACCTGCGATCGGAGCGAGTTTTGGTCCTGCTTCTCTCTTTGCCGAGGTGCCCGATAGGTAAGACCGGCGGTGTGGTCAGCCCCCATGGGGCTTGTCACGTAAGTGACGCCGGTTCCTTTCACTGACCTGGGATCATGCCCTGGAAACGCCTGTCCCTTGTATGCGGGAACACGCCGAACATTTAAGGCCTTTGCAGTACTGACAACCCCATTTCCCAAGGCCTCACCTAAGGCGGTGCCCTGTTCTATTTCCATAAGAAGCTTCTCTGCTGACGCCGAATTACCCATTTCCATCTTCCCTGCATCGGCCGCCACACCGAGACAGGATCCGGCTTCAATTGCATCGATGCCGAGGTCGTCGCACATGAATTTCAGTTTTCCGATCGCATCCAAATCCATGATTCCCAGATTCGTACCGAGCATGGCGATTATCTCATATTCATAGGCTGAGGCAAGGCGGTTACCTTCTGCATCAGGGTAGATTATTGAACATTTAACGGCACAGCCCGGCATACAGCCATGCATCTTGCCCCCTCGTTTAAAAAGGTTTTCCTGGATGGCTTCACCGCTAACTTTATAAAAGTCGCGAGGTCTGCCCGAATGGTAGTTATGGGTTGGCAGGGTGCCCTGATTGGCCGAATTGGCAACAGCAAAAGGGGTGCCAAATTTTGAATACAGCCCGCAGCTGATGTCGTGCGCAATTGTACTGATCCACGAATTAACCGTTTTTTTGAAACGGTCAGGATCGGCGATGCTTAGCGGCGGAGTGCTAGACGCATCCAGAACAATCGCCTTCAGACCCTTTGACCCCATAACCGCACCCAATCCACCTCTTGCCGCATTGCGAGACGGATCACCAAAAACATCCGTGAACGATACGGAGGCCCCTCGATATTTCCTCTCACCGGCAATGCCGATACAGACAATGGCCACTTTTTTACCGTATTTTGAATGAAGCCGCCGTACCAATTCATAGTTTTTCAGACACTTAAATTCGTTGGCAGGCACAAGACGCGCCTCTTTTTTAGAAATCCTGAGGTAAAATATTTTTTCCTGTTCAGCAGCGTTTTCTACAATAATGCCCCGAAACCCCAATCGGTCCATATATTGACCTGCAGGGCCACCTGCGTTAGCCTCCTTTATTCCCAATGTTAAGGGGCTTTTGGCACCAACGGAAATGCGTCCAAGTTGCGGCGCCCTTGTTCCCGCGAGAGGACCACAGGCAATAATCAATTTATTGTCAGGACCTAAAGGATCTGTTTCAGGAGGGACCTCATCATTCATTATCTTGGCAATCAAGCCACTGCCACCAATTGCCAGCCACTCTTCTGGAAGGTCTGTTGCGACTGTATTTTCATTTCTCATATCAACACGCAGCAACTTCATGGCCATATTCTCCTTTTAAACCCTAACGTTCAACGACGACGCTTACGTCATGCTACAATAAACTTGAGCAAAAGGGGAAAATAATTTATCTTAAACAGCAATAATATTAAGGGGGACTGGTGATATGCCTGAGCTCCAACCCTTACACAAACATTTATGAAAAAGAGAGGTTTTGAATATGAAAGAGAAAACACCGGCGGATGTTGAGTCTTTGAAAAAGCGCGTTCAGGAGCTGGCCAAAGGCCCTGAGGATAGGGAGGCCGTGGAGGCCAGGTTAAAAAAACTGTCCCAACAGGGTATACCGAAGAAAGAAATGAATCCTGACGAGCTGATAAACATGAAAGAGGAAATACTGGAGCGCGTGCAGAGGGGGGCTGAAGCCTATGAACAGGTGAGCCAGAGTTGTGCCAAGAGTGCCGCGTTGGCGGTTATTGAAGAATTCGGTCTCGGTGACATCAGCGTTGTAAAGGCTCTTTCCGGATTTCCTGGTATTGCACTGACAGGCGAGACATGCGGCGGGGTGACCGGGGCCATGGTCGCCCTCTCCCTCTATTTTGGAAAGGATGACTTGTTGGATTATAGTGCAAATGCCCGAACGTATGGAAAATGCCGAAAACTGATTCAATACTTCGAACAGACATTAGGGACTACGAAATGCAGAGAGATCCACGAAAACGTTATATTCGGGCGGTATTATAATAATGCAGATATTGACGAAGGCTATCCAGGCTTTGTTCGTGACAAGGGTTTCGAGAAATGCGGTCTGCCCCCGGGTATCGGGGCGCGGATTGCGGCACGTATAATCATCGAAGATATGGAAAAAAGGCGCTGAACGGATTGTGAACGTTCTCTCAACAAAACAGCTTAAAGCATATCATACGGGTCCACATCCGAGACAAGATGAACATCTCTCGATCTGAGTGCCTTCATGGAGGATCGTTCCACTTCTATCAAGAGATGTCTCAAGAGCGACACACTGCTGCTCTTGACTAACAACTGCCACCTATGCTTTCCCTTCAGACGCGACATAGGGGCCTCAACGGGGCCTAACACCTGGATCTCTTTGCCCCTCTTGGGCCATCTGCGCAAGATCGCCCTCAAATCCGCACTCAACTGATAGACCGATTCCTCGGTCATTTTCTTGTTAGCCCCCTGAAGCCGCAGACATGCCAGATTCGAAAAAGGAGGATAGCCTAACTGTTCTCTAAGCCCCTTTTCTCTATCAAAAAATGACTGGAAATCGTGCGCCATGGCAGCGCGAATCACGTAATGATCAGGATTGAAGGTCTGAATAATCACTCTCCCCTTCCGATCTCCCCTCCCTGCCCGCCCGGCAACCTGTGACAGGAGTTGAAAGGTCCTTTCCCCGGCTCTGAAGTCCGGAAAACTCAGGGACAGATCAGCAGAAATGACACCGACTAAGGTAACATGGGGGAAATCATAGCCCTTTGTGATCATCTGGGTGCCCACGAGTATATCCGTTTCATGCCTGCCGAACTTCTTTAAGATTTGAAAAGCCGCCCCCTTCTTGCGGGTAGAGTCGGCATCCATCCTCGATATCCGTGCATGGGGGAAAAACGTATTGAGTTCATGCTCCAACTTTTCGGTCCCAAACCCGTAGGGCTTCAAATTGCCTCCCCCACAGGATGAGCACTTAACCTTTGTCCCGGAATTGAAACCGCAGTAGTGACAGATAAGACGGTCTTCATTAAGGTGAAAGGTAAGCGCCACATCGCAGTTGGGGCAAGATATGGACTGACCACATGCTCGACACAGATAGAGACGGTGAAAGCCTCTTCGGTTCAGGAAGAGGATGGACTGACTTCCCATCATCAGGTTTTCATCAAGCGCCTTCCTGAGCCTTGGGCTTATCATCATCTCTTTGCCGTAGGCGTTTTTATGCCCCTTCATATCCACGATTTCCACCTCTGGCAGGGGTCGCTTTTCTACCCGATCCGGCATGAGAAGCAGGTGGTATCTCCCCGTTATACTGTTCTGAAATGATTGAACAGAGGGGGTTCCGGAGCCTAAAACCACCACGGCCTTTTCCATCTTAGCCCTTACAACGGCCGCGTCTCTCGCCTGGTAGTGTGGGCCACCCCTTCTCTCCTCCTGGACATAAGCCGAATCATGCTCCTCGTCCACAATAATCAACCCCAATTCAGGCAGAGGAGCAAAGAGGGCAGAACGGGCCCCGATGACCAGGTCCACTTCTCCCTTTGCCATCCTCATCCACTGGCGATACCTCTCCCTACTGGTGAGCCCGCTATGATAAACAGCGATCCGGTCCCCTAAGCGTGATCGGAAAACACCCTCTAAGTACACTGCTAAGGATATCTCCGGGGCTATCAATATTGCTCGTCGGCCAGATTTTATGGCGTGTTCCACTGCCCGGTAATATACTTCTGTCTTGCCGCTGCCCGTTATCCCGTAGAGCAGACAAGAGGAAAAAACAGCCTTGTCAAGATACTTCCTGACCTGATTCAAGGCCTGGCGCTGGTGTTTATGAAGGATATGAGGCGCGGGAGGCGGAAGGATATTTGCCCCACCTTTAAAATTGTGGACCGGCACGGTTTGATTTTCAAGGACCCCATTGTGGACCCATTTATTTACAAGATAAGGGCCGTTGGTGAATTTGGACTTCAGCTCATTTGACAGGATGGCCCCGGACTCGAAGATTACTTTCAGAAATTCACTCTCATTCTTGGCCTTTGAAGCCTTCCCTCTCTTTGCAAGGGCTGCCTCAAGATCAAGACCTTTTTTTGGTCTGATAAACTTCAGCGCATACGATTCATTGCTCACCCCTTTTTTTGTCCGGCTTTCGATGGATAACCATCCCATCTCCTGGAGGGGATAGATTTTCTTAAGGGGCCATGGGAGCTTCTTGCCTCGATTATCCTTTATCCACGAGAGGAGTTCTGTATCTTCAGAATGAAAAAGGCGGCCGTGGAGCACCTCTAATCCCTTTTTCGTCAGGCGTGCAGTCTTGAAATGCTCTTCCGGCAGGGCAGATCGGATAACCATGCCTACCGGATGTATATAGTAATCGGCTATCCATTCAAAAAACGGGACCATCTGCCGGAGGAAGAGAGGCTCAATGTCCAGGATATCAACTACTTCCCTCAGACCCCTGTCCGGCACATCATGGCTTTCTTCCAAGACATAACCCGTAACCTTTCGGTTGTTGAATGGGACCACAACCCGGCATCCGACCCGGACCATCGGTGCAAGATCTTCGGGAGTTGCATAGAAAAAAGTCCCGCGTACAGGAACAGATACTGCTACCCTGAGATATGAAGGTGTTTGATTATTCATTCCCCCCGCATCCCTTTCACTTGCTCAATAATCAGACGGGCTGCCTCTTCAATCTGTTCAATGGTATTGCTCCTTCCTAAGCTCAGCCTGAGGGCTCCCATCCCGATTTCCGGAGGCACGGACATGGCCGAAAGCACATGAGAAAGCTTGATTGTCCGATCATGGCATGCGGCCCCGGTAGATGCCATTATCGTTGGGAGGCCATCAAGGATCTTCCCCCCCTCCAGACCGGGGACCGAGACATTCAGGGTATTGGGAAGCCGTTTTTCTCCATGACCGTTCAAGACCAGCCCGTTGATCTCCTCAAAAAGCAGATCCTGCAGACGGTTTCTCAAAAGACAGTTCCGCTCAAAATCCTCTTCGAGCCTCTCCCTTGCAACCCTGCATGCTGCTCCGAGTCCTGCGGTCAGGACAACATTTTCTGTTCCTGCACGCATGCCATTCTCTTGCGCGGCCCCATGAATAAGGGGAGTGAGCGAACAACCGTTCCGCATATACAAGACCCCAACACCCTTGGGGCCGTAAAGCTTGTGACCGGCCACGCTCAGGAAATCCACCCCAAGATCGCCTATATTCACTCCGATCTTACCCACTGCCTGGGCAGCATCCGTATGAAACAGGACATTATGATCCCTTGCGATCTGAGAGACCTCTCTTATCGGCTGGAGAGCACCCGTCTCGTTATTGGCAAGCATTAGAGTGATTAGGGTTGTCCGGGATGAAACCGCCTTTCTCACATCATCCGGGTCCACCTGCCCAAGGCGATCCACAGGGAGTATTGTGACCTTAGCGCCCAATTCCATGAGAAACAGGGCCGGATTCAAGATGGCGGGATGCTCTATTGCAGAGGTAATAACGTGGAATTCCGCGGGATCTGCAAAATTAATGAGTCCTTTAAGGACCATATTATTTGACTCGCTCCCACCGGATGTGAAGATTATCTCACCTGATTGACAACCAAGGAGCGCAGCCACCTCCCGCCTGGCCTGTTCAACCCCCTCTTTTGCCCTCTTGCCTAAGGGATAACCGCTGGACGGGTTCCCGAATTCTCCCTTCAAATAAGGCATCATCGCCTCCACGGCCTCTGGATCGATCGGAGTCGTGGCATTATGATCCAGGTAAATGGGAACCCCCGGAGTTTTATCAGTCATTGAAATCACCTCATTTTCTGGATACTGGTTGTAGCGAAGCGGAAATCCCGGGCCCTTCAATCGACAATCATCAATCCAAAGGCCCGTACCCCCCCATTCTTGTAGAATAAATTTTGTCAATTGACAACAAATACAATATAGTGCTAAATTTTAGAACCAAAAGAAAAAGGGTTTAGCACTGACAACCAAGCCGCGCTCAAAAAAGAGGAGGAAGAAGATGGCAGGAGACAGTAAGAAGAAATTCATTCTCTGGTTTGCTGAAGTTGGCATAGACGATGTTCCTTTAGTCGGCGGAAAAAATGCTTCTCTTGGAGAGATGTATCAAAAACTCGGGAGCAAAGGGATAAAAGTACCCAACGGTTTTGCCATTACTGCCTATGCCTACCGCTATTTTCTGAAATATGCCGGGATCGAAGAGGAAATCAAGAAAGTCCTCAAAGGTCTGGATACTCATGACCTCAACAACCTCATGGCTAAGGGTAGAGAGGTCAGGGAAATCATCACACATGCAGAAATTCCTCCTGACCTGACCCAGGCAATCTACACCGCCTATGATAAATTGGGGGCGGAGTTCATCCACGAAGGGAGCGCTGAACATGGGCTCACCAATGTGGATGTGGCGATCCGATCATCGGCCACAGCCGAAGACCTACCGGATGCCTCCTTTGCGGGTCAGCAGGATACTTTCCTGAACATTCGCGGGAGACGGAGCGTGATAGACGCCTGCAGGAAGTGTTTTGCCAGCCTGTTTACCAACCGCGCTATTTCCTACCGTCACGACAAAGGCTTTGGCCAGTTTGAGGTTTCCCTCTCCATTGCGGTCCAGAAGATGGTGAGGAGCGATTCAGCCTATTCGGGGGTCATGTTTTCCATCGACACGGAAACCGGGTTTAAGGATGCGGCTTTCATCACCGCTGCCTATGGCTTAGGTGAGAATGTCGTCCAAGGCGCTGTCAATCCTGATGAGTTCTATGTGTTTAAGCCTACCCTCAAGATGGGTAAACGGGCCATTATCGGCCGCAAGGCGGGAGACCGGGATATCAAAATGGTCTACTCCATAGAAGATGACGCCACGGTAAAAAATGTCGCCACCACTTTGGATGAAAGGCATCGGTACGTCCTGGATGATGATGAGATCCTGAAATTAGCAGAATGGGCATGCATTATCGAAGAGCACTACTGCGAAGAGGCCGGATCTTTCAAGCCGATGGATATTGAATGGGCCAAGGATGGGGATGGTGTCAATGTGGGGACGGGAGATCTCTATATTGTTCAGGCAAGACCCGAGACCATTCACTCTCAGAGGGACACAAACAGCTACGAAAACTACAGACTTCTCGAGAAAGGGGAAATCCTTGTCAACGGAATAGCCGTGGGCGGCAAGATTGGCCAGGGTGTAGCCAATGTAATCCAATCAACTTTAGAGATGGACACGTTCCAGCCTGAACAGATCCTGGTGACCAGCATGACCGATCCTGACTGGGAACCGATCATGAAGATCGCTTCGGCAATTGTCACCAATAAGGGGGGACGCACCTGTCATGCGGCTATCATTTCCCGAGAGTTAGGCATTCCATGTGTTATCGGCACGGGGAATGGTGATGAAATAATCGAGGCAGGGCAGGAGATCACTGTCTCATGCTGTGAGGGAGAGACAGGACATGTTTATAAGGGCCTGTTAGAGTATGAGGTGCAGGAGTTCAATTTAGAGGACATTCCCCGGACGCAGACCAAGATAATGATGAACGTGGGGATGCCGGAAAAGGCCTTTTCCCAGTCGATGATCCCAAATGAAGGCGTGGGTCTGGCCAGGGAAGAGTTCATCATCAACTCACACATCGGCATACATCCCCTTGCCCTGCTGGATTATGACAAACTGAGGGAAAAGGCCAAAACTGATCAAAAAATCGCAGGTGTAGTTTACAAGATAGACGAAATCACAGCCGTTTACCGGGACAAGAAGCAGTTTTTTATTGACAAACTTTCAGAAGGAATTGGCCGTATCGCCGCAGCGTTTTATCCCAATGATGTCATTGTCCGGATGTCTGACTTCAAGACCAATGAGTATGAGAACCTCTTAGGCGGGTACCTGTACGAACCTAAAGAGAGCAATCCCATGATCGGATGGAGGGGGGCCTCCCGTTATTACGATAATGACTTTATGCCGGCTTTTGAGATGGAATGTATTGCCCTCCACAAGGCCCGAAGTGAGATGGGGCTTACAAACATAAAGGCCATGATTCCATTTTGCAGGACCCCGGAAGAGGGGAAGAAGGTCATCGACCTTATGAAGAGGTTCGGTCTCGTCCAGGGGGAGGATGGTCTCGAGATATATGTTATGTGCGAAATCCCCAGCAATGTGATCTGCGCAGATCAGTTCGCGGAGATATTCGATGGTTTTTCCATAGGCTCCAATGACTTGACCCAGTTGGCCCTCGGCCTCGACCGGGATTCCGCTCTCGTAGCCCATATCTATGATGAGAGAAACGATGCCGTAAAGCGACTCATTACACAGGTGATCGACGTTGCCAAGAAAAAGGGAAAGAAGATCGGGATCTGTGGGCAGGGCCCCAGCGATTTTCCCGATTTTGCGGAATTTTTGGTTGAATGCGGCATTGATTCCATAAGCCTCATACCTGATACCGTTATCAAAACCCGGCTGGCCATTGCCAAAAAAGAAAAGGCTTTGGGCATCCGTGTGGAGAAAGACTAAGATATGGAGACCGTAAGGGTTTTGGGGACAGGTTCTTTTGTGCCACCAAAGGTCCTGTCCAATCTTGATTTGCAGGAAATGGGTCTGGACACCACCGACGAATGGGTTGTCCAGCGAACCGGCGTCAGAGAACGAAGAATCGCAGACCCGGAAGTCACCACGTCAGATCTCGGTTATGAAGCGGCACTCAAGGCCTTTGATATGGCCGGGATAAAGGCCAAAGACCTTGATCTTATTATCGTGGCCACCATTACACCTGACACCTGCTGCCCTTCCGCTGCCAACTGGCTTCAGGCCAAATTGGATGCCCCCCAGGCCGTCACCTTTGACATATCCGCCGCCTGTTCCGGTTTTATTTTTGCGCTTAATGTGGCTGAACAATATCTAAGGACCGGGGCTGCTAAGCTCATCCTTGTGGTGGCTTCAGAAATCATGACCCGCACCCTCGACTGGACCGATCGAACATCCTGCATACTGTGGGGGGATGGCGCGGGCGCCGCCATATTGGCCTTGGGTCGGAACGGTCCGGAGATTTTGTCCACCCATCTACATACGGATGGTGCAAACGGTCAGGACCTCTTGATGCCTGGAGGCGGGTCCAAGACCACGCCGATTTCACATGAGAGCGTGGACAAGAAACTTCATGTCCTGAAATTGATTGAAGCCAATGCCAGTTTCAGGGTGGCGGTAAGACATTTTGTGGATTCCATCAAGGAAGCTGCCAGTTTTAACAACGTGGCGGTAGAGGAGATCGACTGGTTTATCCCACACCAGGCTAATCTGCGCATGTTCCAGTCCATGGCCAAGACCCTGAAGCTATCCATGGACAAATTCTATGTTACACTTCACAAATACGGCAATATTTCTTCTGCCTCCTGTGCGATTGCCCTGGATGAGGCGGTCAGGGACGGGAGCATCAAGAAGAATGATCTGATCTGCCTCCCGGTCTTCGGCGGAGGCTTGACCTGGGGCAGCGCGCTAATAAGGTGGAGTTAGGGGTATCGGGAATGATTACCCAAACACTGACAGATATGGGCATCGGGTTTAAGGCCGGTTCAGAGGATTTCAGAGAGGATCGACCGACCCTTGTCATGATCCATGGGGCCGGGGGACATTCCCAGGTCTGGCAGAATCAGATCCGACTGTCGAAGATCCCGTCTTCAGCGGGGTTGAAAGGATCTATTAACACCCTGGCCTTAGACCTGCCAGGCTACGGGGAGACCATCGGTGAAGCCAAGTCGGATTTAGACGGATATACAGAATGGCTGATTGAATGCCTCAGAGCCATTTTTCGTAAGCCTCCCTTCTTAATGGGTCATTCCATGGGCGGGGCCATAGTACAGAAGGCGGCCCTCCTGGAGCCCGATTTAATAAAGGGGATAATTTTAGTCGGTACAGGCCCCCGGCTCCGGGTGGCACCCATGTTCTTGGAAGGCCTGCAGAAAAATTTCGAAGAAACCGTTGACACTGTCATAGGGTTTGCATACGCGCCCGGCGCAGAATCCCTGCTCATAAAAGAAGGCGCTAAATTGATGAAAGAAGCAGGATCAAGCCAGGTTTATGGCGATTTCTCCGCATGCAATCGGTTTGACGTGCGAAACGAGGTGGAGAAAATCAAACTCCCATGTCTCATCCTCTGCGGCGAGGAGGATAAACTAGCACCCCCTTCCCTTTCCAGAAAACTGAATGAAGCTATCGAGGGAAGCAGGCTTGAAATAATACCCTCTGCAGGCCATATGGTGATGATTGAAAACCACACGGCCTTTAACGATTGTGTACTCGATTTTATACTGCACGCATAATGCCTGCCACACTTGAAAAGTCAATAAAAGATATTTATCTTGACTTTACCTTAATCTTCAATAATATTCTTCACGATCAACCTCTGAACATTGAACATTGAACTCTGAACCTTAAGCCTTGTGCCTTACGCCTTGCACTTAATTACACAGCGGTCCCCCCTAACGTTGCAAGAGTCGAGGGTGCCATAGATCCAAGGCGTCTAGGATGAAGCTGTAGTACTCTACCGCGAACCCTTGAAAACGCAGGAGATGTGGTATCATCGGCTCTCCCGAAGGGTAAATATAACGGCAGCTTTTTATTTCTTCAGGATTACACCTGGAGTTCATTCCATGAGTGACGTTAGAACGGTGATTGGGTCCATAATTATAGTCTCTAAACCCATTTTGCCATTATATTTATGCAACTAAAGGGGTTCCCTATGGAGCACCACCTCAAATACTGCCCTACCATCTCCTGACAGGAGCCATTTTCCCTGTTGGGAGCGAAAACCTTCATCACAAATTCGGAATTTTAAATCTGAAAAACCGTTTAACGGGGATCCCTTAAAGAGGCATTGTAAATGAATCAGGGGCGAAGTTGTCCCCTTTCATGGAGGCGTCTGGGGTCTTACGGCTCGAAATCAAGCGGGCTTTTCGCCTCTTTGAGGGTTTGGCTTTTGATCGTATGGGTATAGATCCTGGTGGTCCGTACATCGCTGTGCCCCAGCAACTCTTGAATCGTACGGATATCATAATTGGCCTGCAACAGATGGCTTGCAAAGCTATGCCGAAACGTATGGGCTGAAGCCCGTTTTAAGATTTTTGCTTTTTTGACAGCTCGTCTGATGACCTTTTGAACATGGGTATCGTGTAGATGGTAACGCCTGTATTCCCGGGTATCCGGCACAAAAGTCAAAGTTTTGGCTGGGAAAAACCACTGCCAAATCAACTCCTTGGCTACATTCTTGTATTTTTTCTCCAGTTGATCAAACATGAACGCTCCGGAATAGCCGGAGGCAAGATCATTTTCGTGAAGTGAGATAACCGAGGCAAGATGTTTTTTTAAGTCGGGGATGATTTTTTCAGGCAGGGGGGAACTGTCCTGTCTTTTTTCCCTTTTCCGTCATGGACAGTCAAGATCAGATTGTCGAAATTGAAATTGTTGATCCGAAGATTCATGCACTCGGACAGCCGAAGCCCGCAGCCGTACAGCAGTTTTGCGACTAAATCGTAAGGGTATGAAAGGTTTTTAGTAATAGCGTCAATCTCTGGTCTTGACAAAACGACAGGGATGTAAGGCTTTCTTTTGGCTCTCGGAACGTCTTTTATCTCTCCGAATTCAGTTTTCAGGATATGCCTGAAAAAGAAGAGAAGCGCATTAAAGGCTTGATTCTGTGACGAGGCCGATACTTTACGTTTAACAGCCAAAAAGGTCAAAAAATCTTTCACATCTGTGTTAGACAAC
>CAZFSF010000044.1:0-19236 GCA_964522045.1 uncultured Desulfobacteraceae bacterium | reverse complement strand
AAATCGACTCTTTCTTATGCCAATTCCCATAGGCCTTGGAAAATGTACCGGGATCTGTTTTATGAAACGCTTGATATTTGTAAAATGGCAGCACCAGGGAAACACAAATTCCGATTCAAAAACTAGTTATTTTCTATGGATAGCTCTACCATATCTCTTTGCCTATCCCTTTTCCCCTGGGCCAAATTTCGACGCACCAAAGGGGCCGTTAAACTTCACCTTCTGTTAGATCACTATGGATACTTGCCAACGTTTGCCTATATAACAAACGGGAAAAGGCATGACGTAACCATCGCACGAAAAGTTCCACTTGCCCCAGGTTCTATCGTGGCTATGGATCGTGGATACAATGATTACAGGCTCTTCTCCGACTGGACAGTAAACGAGATATTCTTCGTGACCCGATTGAAAGAGAATGCCGATTATATTGTTGTTGAAAATCAAAAAGTGCCAAAAAATCGAAATATCATGGCCGATCAACTGATCCAATTTACAGGATACACTGCCCGAAAAAACTACCCTTATATGCTTCGTAGGGTCGTGGTTTGGGATAAGGAAAAAGAACGCGAAATTGTTCTTCTTACTAACCACCTTGATTTTGGCGCCACTACAATATCGGCTATCTATAAAGACCGATGGCAAATTGAGCTGTTTTTCAAGGCCTTAAAGCAAAACCTCAAGATCAAAACTTTCGTCGGAACCTCTGAGAATGCGCTTTACATACAGATTTGGACAGCACTCATCGCGATACTGCTCATAAAGTACCTTCAATTCAAATCCAAGCTTGGGTGGTCATTATCCAATCTGGTCGCATTTCTTCGGTGGAACCTCTTTACTTACCGTTATTTATGGGAATGGATTGATAACCCATTCGGTGTGTTGCCTTTACAGCCCGGACCTGTCCAAAACCTACTACCACTCCCAGGTCTTGGACAGCAGTGATTCATTCCATGATTTAAAAACAACATACTGCGCCCCATTTGTCAACAAAATGAAATCGATTCCATGACTTCCCCTACAAGAACTTATGGAATAACCATAAAAATCCAACAAAAATCTTGACAAAATGAAAATCAGAATATATTAAGAGTGTTTCCTAAAACACCAGTACGCAAAATTATCCCATGTGCAGACAGACGGACATTCAGTTGAATCCAACCTAAACGGTAGATAATATGGCAAAAAAGACAAAAAAAGGTAAGATAACGATTGACAGAGAACTCTGCAAAGGGTGTCACCTTTGCATTGAAGTCTGCCCGAACAACAGAATCGAAGTGGATGAGGAACTCAACAAGAAGGGTTACTCTCCAGCCCGACCCAAAGAAAACGTTTCTGAAGGCGAAAAGGGATGTGTCGGATGCGCCATGTGCGCCACTGTCTGCCCTGAAGTAGCTATAGAGGTGTATCGTGCCCAGTGAAAAAATGCTAATGAACGGTTCCCAAACAGTGGGAGAAGCGGCGGTACGCGCCGGCTGTCGTTACTATTTTGGTTATCCCATCACCCCTCAAAACGAGCTGCCTGAGTACCTCTCTGCAAGAATGCCTGAGGTGGGCGGCACCTTTATCCAGGGTGAGAGCGAAGTCGCATCCATAAACATGGTCCTCGGCGCCGCCGCGGCCGGAGGAAGGGCCATGACCTCATCATCGTCCCCCGGGATCTCCCTCAAGCAGGAAGGGATCTCTTATATGGCGGGAATGGAACTTCCCGCGGTTATAATAAACATGATGCGGGGGGGACCGGGTCTCGGAAATATAGCGCCTTCAGCGGCCGATTATTTTCAGGCCACCCGGGGCGGAGGTCACGGTGACTACCGGACTCCTGTACTAGCTCCGGGCGGGGGCCAGGAATTAGTTGACTTGACATTTGAGGCCTTTGATCTCGCTGACAAGTACCGCAATCCGGTCATGATTTTAGGCGACGGCCTGATGGGTCAGGTGATGGAACCGGTGATTTTCCCCGACCTCATAGACATCAATGACCTGCCCGAAAAGGACTGGGCCCTGCGCGGCTGCAAGGGCCGGAAAGCAAGGGCAATATTCTCCATGATCCTTGGGCAGAAGGGTGAGCTTTATCGACATAATCTGGATCTCCAGAAAAAATATGACCGCATAACGGCCGAGGAACAACGCTGGGAGACGAAGTGCCCAGAAGACGCTGAGCTTATCGTAGTGGCTTACGGCACTGCAGCGCGCATTGCTGAAAGCGCCATTGAAGACCTCAAGGCAGAGGGGATTAACGCAGGTCTGTTCAGACCGATAAGCCTTTGGCCCTTTCCCCTCCCTGCCCTGCGGGAATTGTCTAAAGAGATTCCCAAGGTAGCGGTCTTTGAGTTGTGTTTAGGCCAGATGGTAGAAGATGTGATCCTCTCTGTGGGAGAGAGGGCCGAGATCTATTTTCACGGTGTGCCAGGAGGAATAATTCCCACCCCTGCCGAAGTGGCCGAGTTTTTGCGATCGACCGTGAAAGGCGATGGAAAAGTGGGCCGGAGGATTGAAGTATGAGTACGGACATAGAATATAAAAAGGTATTTGGCTGGCCCGAGTCCCTGAAGCACAACCCCACCCATTACTGTCCCGGATGCGGGCACTCGATTGCACACCGGCTGGTTGCTGAGTGCTTGGATGAGATCGGACTGAGAGAAAAAACAATTGGTGTTCCGCCTGTGGGCTGCGCCGTCTTAGCTTATAACTATTTTAATTTTGACATGGTTGAAGCGCCCCATGGAAGGGCATTGGCTGTTGCAACAGGCGTTAAACGGGTTCACCCCGACAAATTCGTTCTTACATACCAGGGTGATGGCGACCTCGCTGCAATAGGCACGGCCGAAACCATTCATGCGGCAAACCGCGGAGAAAGGATCTCAACCATCTTTATCAATAACGCCATTTATGGAATGACCGGCGGTCAGATGGCCCCCACAACGCTCTTAGGCCAGAACGCAACAACGGCCCCCGGCGGCCGAGACCCCCATATCCACGGCAATCCTATTGACATCTCCCGGATGTTAGCCGTCAGCGATGGCGTGGTATTTGTCGAACGCTGCGCACTGACATCGGTCAAACAGATCCGAAAGGCCAAGAAGGCCATCAAAAAATCCTTCCAGTGCCAGTTGGATGATCTCGGCTTTTCCTTGGTAGAACTCCTCTCCCCATGCCCGACAAACTGGAAGGTCTCACCCAAGGATGCCTGGGACTGGGTTAATGAAGAAATGGTAAAAACCTATCCCTTAGGTATTATCAAAGATACCACCGGATACGAGGACAAGAAATGATTACCCGAACAATTTTCGCAGGTTTTGGCGGCCAGGGTGTTTTGCTTATGGGATATGTCCTGAGTCATGGCGCCATGCATAAAGGACTCGATGTGACTTATTTTCCCTCTTACGGCGCTGAAATGCGTGGCGGTACGGCCAACTGTACCGTCACCCTGTCTGACAAAAAGATCGCCTCACCGGTAGCGTCCAACCCGGATATTCTCGTGGCCATGAACTTCCCTTCCCTTGAGAAGTTTGAATCCACAGTGGTTGAAGGGGGAACCGTTTTTCTAAATTCATCCCTTTTTGAGGAGACACCTTTCCGTGATGATATCGATGTAGTCCCTGTGCCCATCATAGATCTGGCTCGCGAGGCAGGCTCGGAGCGCGGGGGAAATATGGTAATGATCGGAACGGTCTGTGCCAAGGCAGGATTGCTGTCTCTTGAAGAAACAATCAAGGGTATGCAGGCTGCCCTTAAGGGGAAAGAAAAGTTCTTCGAACTCAATCAAAAGGCTATTGAAAGAGGCTTTGCCTTTGCCGCAAACGGGAAATAGCCGCCCTACCTTCCTATATTGCATCATCTATTCTTATAAGCACCGCTCAAGCGGAGATGCCTCCCAACGGTGGCCTTATAAAGAGTTGCCCCCCCCGAAATCTCATACTGGGGGACCGCTGAAGGAACGATCAATGACATCCCCTTTCCCACTGCCTCAACCTGACCGGTTCTTAGGTCTTTGAAATCGGCCTTACCTTCCATACAGATCATAATCTCCACGCCTCGATTCCTCTCGCTGATGAAACGATCTCCATTGGCAATGGATATTACCGACAACTGAAACTCTTCAGCAGGGGTCGAATAAATCTTCTCCCCAGGCAGCCCGCCGGGGCGCGGCGTGACCTTCAGTACGGGTTTAGGACTAAAATTCACGATCCTAAGCAGTTCTGGAACATCCACATGTTTTGGGGTCAGACCCCCTCTCAGCACATTGTCAGAGTTCGCCATCAGCTCCATTCCCACCCCTTTCAGATAGGCATGGAGTTCACCAGCCGGGATATAAATGGCTTCCCCGGGCTCTAACTCAATTAGGTTGAAGATAAGGGGCGACAAGACCCCAATGTCTCCGGGATATTCCCGGTTAAGCTCGACCATCCAATAAAATGACCGGTCTTCGTTGACACAACGCTCAGAGCCTCGTATCGCCTCATCAATTACGCACTCCCTGCGGGCCTGATCAAGGTACACAAGTGTGGAAAAAAAACGTTTCAGGCCCGAACTGTCAGGTTCTTTTCTCAGCCTGCTGAGTTCATCCGCCAGGGTCGAAATTGAGACCTTATCCATCAGGTTTATAATAGCCTCTGGTGTACGAAATCCCTTTAGGCCCTCAAAAGGTGTAATGGCACACAGGATTTCAGGCTTGTGGTTCGCGTCCTTATAGTTACGCTCAGAAGCATCAAGAGATATCCCAAGCCTGTTTTCTCGTTCAAATCCTTCCCGCGCCTCTTCAAAATTGGGGTGGACCTGAATTGAAAGAGGGTGATCCGCTGCAAGGACCTTAAACAGGAATGGAAGCTTTTTGGAGAATCTTTCGGCAACCCTTTTTCCAAGAACCGAAACCGGATCTGGTTCAATGACCTTGTCAAGAGTCTGCCACTCGCCGTCTATGAACACCTCTGAAGGGGCCTTGGGATGGGCGCCTAACCAGAGTTCAGCCGCAGGCTTTTCTGATGGAACCGGCAGACCTAAGAGGGTCTGTATTGCCGTCTTAGACCCCCATGCATATTCCTGCACAGGATTTTTCAATAAAGCGATTCTATCCATACATCTTTCCCCGGAGCAATCTCCGGCACCCCACTACCCTTCAAGCTCGATTAAGCCCCCGATAATCCTCTCAACCTCACTGGTCTTCCCTAAGTAGAAATGATCCGTCCCCTGGATAATATCAAATTCCGCCTCACTGTTCCACACCGGGATCATATCTTTAATCACGGCGGGAGGGGCAATATCGTCTTCAGAACCGGCAATCACCAGATGGATCTTGGCGGAGTATTCAAGAAGAGAAAAATCAAGAAAGTTGACAGGGGGAGAGACCATGATCATCCGCTTGACATCGGTCAGGCTTTCAATGCACTGCGCGTTGACCCAGGCGCCAAAGGAATATCCTGCCAGATCGATGGACGTCTTCCCCAATCCACCAAGGAATGCCACCGCGGCCTTCACATCCTCCTGCTCCCCGGTACCGCTATCATACGCCCCTTCGCTCCGGCCCACACCCCTGAAATTGAATCTCAGTGTCGTATACCCCTTTTCCCCATAGGCCCGCACCACCGATTCAACCACGTTGTTGTGCATCTCCCCTCCATAAAGGGGATGGGGATGAGTAACAACAACCCCTTTCCGGGTCTGGCTTTCGTTGATCAAACCCTCTATGTTCAAATCCTGCGACTTGAAAAATACTCGCCTCTCTGTCATTTTAACGTAACCGTTCACGGAACGTTGAAATTAGAAAATAGTCCGCAGGGCGGGATTGGAAATTTGGCCTTAATACTTATGTGCTGTTGATGAATACATTTAATTTTGGACCGATCTTCCCAGTTTCTAATTTCCAATTTCAAATTTCAAACCGTTAAGGTTTGAAATTTTCAACTTACAGGCGGACGTTTATCAATCCACGGCCGGGCCTGCTCCAATTGCCTTGCCAACCTAAACAGAGTGCTTTCATCACCAAACCGGCCGATTAATTGTGAGCCGCAGGGTAGGCCGTCCGGGGTCCAGTGAAGGGGAACGGACATGGCGGGTTGACCGGTGAAATTGGCTAACTGGGTAAATGGAGTCTTGGAGAGACTCTCGATGGCCAGTTTCTCCATCATACCGGAAAGTTTTACCAGTCGGCCCAGGCCAAGGGTATTGATGACCTTCAGGGCAAAGGCTTCGGCCGGTTTTGGCTTCAGCTCTCCGATTTTTACGGGCGGGAAGGCTAATGTGGGCGTCAGATATAGATCGTAATTGAGATGGAAACGGCCCATGATTCTGGACGCCTTTCCCCACTCCCGAATGGCCTTCACAAAATAGCCCGCGGAATATGTTCGGCCCATCAGGCCGAGTGTCCACGTCAAGGCTTCGACATCTTTCCGGCAGGGTTTTCTACCCAATATCTCTTTTAACGCCTCTATGTCGGCGGCTATCTCCCCGAAATACATGGTGAGATAACTCATGGCCAGGGTCGGACCGTCAATCTCCGGTTCTGCCTCTTCCACACGATGCCCTAAGGTTTCCAGGAGGCGTGCGGTTTCTTCCACTCCTTTTACACACTCAGGGTGAACAGGGGTTTCAAGGGGTGAACGGGTCGTAAAGGCGATCTTCAGGCGCCCCGGGTCATGGTCCATATCCTCCATGTAGGGTCGCTCAGGTGGTGGCAGGATGGAGGAGGCGCCGATATCAGGGCCTTGCGTGGCGTCCAGCATGGCCGCACTGTCCCTGACGGTTCGGGTGAGGACATGCTCTACCACCGCACCCTGCCAGATAGGGCCGGCCTCCGGCCCGGTAGGGTTACGGCCCCGGGTGGTTTTCAGTCCGAACAGGCCACAGCATGCGGAGGGAATGCGTATGGACCCGCCGCCGTCCCCGCCCGAGGCGAGGGGAACCATTCCGCTGGCAACGGCAGCCGCAGACCCCCCGCTCGAACCGCCAGGGGTGTGGTCCGTATTCCACGGGTTACGGGTCGGCCCGTGCAGTTCAGGCTCGGTATAGCCCATGAGCCCAAACTCAGGGGTGTTGGTCTTTCCTAAAATGACGGTTCCGGTCCGCTTGAACCGTATCACCATCTCACTGTCCTGGTCCGGGACATAACTCTTGAATGCCTTTGATCCGCTGGTCAGAGGTACGCCTGCAAACGCAGCCAGCAGGTCCTTGAGTAAAAAGGGAACCCCCTTGAAGGGCCCGTCCGGGAGGCCCCGGCGGATCGCCGTGCGGGCATGATCATACATGGGGGTTACCACGGCATTCAATTTCGGGTTTACCGCCTCAATCCGCAGAATGGCGGTTTCACAGACCTCCTCGGCCGAAACCTCTTTTTCCCTGATCAGTTCGGCCAATCCAAGTCCGTCGTATTGATCGAATTCCTTGAACATATCCACGGCTATCTCCTCCCGTTTTGAGACGATATCTTAGAATATTGAGACCGGTATTTGACAATCAACCCGTACCATGAAACCCCCAAATGCTCAACTGATTTTCCTTGACTTACGCATAATTTTCAATAAGATCTCTAATAATTACCTTCTGAATTCTGAACCTAACAACCTGAATAGTAACCATCAATCATAATTCACAGCCTATGAACCCTTGAACCAACCTCCCACAGGTTCCCCATGAACCATAATGGATACTTCACCCCTGTCGAAGATCGCGCTGGGCGGGGAACCTTATGCCAATTTTATTTTTTGTGGCTCTTGCCTGGAGAATAAGGATTGGGAGGATATTTCAGACTCCAATGATACTTCCGGTTTACAACTTAACTAAATGTTGATGACCTTATCCGCCAATTGCATAGCCGTTACGATATCAAGCATGTTGGTGGTTTCTCCCACCTTTTTTTGATCTAACAGGTCAAAATAGGTAAGACAGGTGCCGCAGACCAAAATATGAACGCCGTTTTTCTCATGTTCCTGAATCACCGGGAGAACGTCTGACCCTTTGATAGTTAACTTTACGCCGTTATTAACGAACACGAGACGCCACAGTTCGTCTCCCATCTCCTTTAACGTCTTAAGAAAACTCAGCATGAGCTTTTCACCTAATTCATCGTCTCCGTGTCCCATACGGTTATTGGCCACCATGACCATGATCTTTTTTTGTCCGGCTTCCGGTTTTTCCTCCACAGAGGCTTCGGCGGCATCACCTTCCTCTATTTTGCCGATTACATGAAAGTCGCTCCCCTCCTTCTTTACCGAGACTTCAAGGCCCTGGGATCCCATGAAACGAGAAACATTCTGTTTTGCGGCTTCATTGTCCACCACCACTTTTATGATGGTCGGATGTTCCTTTTCTATTGCTTCCTTTGTCTGCAATACCGGGGCAGGACAAGCAAGACCCCGACAATCGATTTCATTCATCATTTGATTCCCCTTTAATACGACACCCTGTTCATGATAGGAGGTTCGTCGGCAACCTTCAAACTATAGGCACTTTCGTCACTTCATCCGAAATGGTCTATAGGGCCGTGGAACATAATATCTTTCAATAGGCCCCAAACGATGACCGGTCAGCGTGGAGCGATCAGAATAATTCAAAATCATGAGCATTAACTCCTGTCCCCGGAGAAGGCCCAAGCAACCCGTAGCAGTGCTCACCTCGTCAAAGGCAGCCACGTCATCTCGCCGAACGTTTGGCCCCACTAAGGTGACAGGCACAGGTTCTCCCGAGTGAATCAGGGCAGATGAACTGGGGGTGGAGTGGTCGGCCGTGACTACAACGAGCAGGTCGTCCCTCTGTTCCACTTCTCTGACCAACTCGTCCAGTCCCTGATCCAGGCGGCCGATGACCGCCCTTTTCTGATCGGGATCTTTTGTATGGCCTGCCTGGTCCGGGGCCTTGGTATGAACATGTATGAAGTCATGTGAACTGTCTGAGAGAGCGATGCGAATACGCTCTCTCAGGTCATCTCCAGGATTTTGTCCATCGGCAACCCTCAAGGGTGTGAGACCCAATTCCTGGGCAAGGCCCATATACATGGATCCCGAAGCAACCATCATCCCTTTGAGACCCCACCGATCATAAAAGGATTTCTGAACGATACGACGGCCGGCGCGCTGGGTGGCTAAGAAGTTGGCCGGAGGCAGACCTGCTTCGATGCGATCACGGTTGACCTTGTGGTTTTTCAGCATCGTATGGCAGCGCGACAGATATTTATTCAAAGCGTGGGCGGTTCTTTCAGCCTTTTCCGGTTCGGGATTCCCGGCAGTGGGGGTTACCTCGGCCATTGCCATGCCGATCATCATGGGGTCGGAGTCAGAGATGTGGGGCGAAACCGCTCCGCTTATCACGAGAATGGCGTCATTTACGCCTGTCTGATGCAGACGGAAGCTGATCCCCTGTGATGCATGGGGGGTTATGACCGAATAAAGCTGTTCAATCTCCCCGGACCCCCCTTTGATATCCCGCCTCCCCTGGGCAAGGATCGGAATTCCCTCGTTCCAAAGAATCCCTGAAAGGTGCGCCAAGGACAAAACATCACTGTTCTCGAAAGAGATGCTGTCACCGACAGCCTCAAGCAAACCCCGACCGGGAAACGTGTCAGGACTATAGCCAAAGAGGAGGTAATGGGCTGTCTCGCTTGGCAGGCACTGTCCCACCAATGCCGCATGAAACAGGCCGTTGCTTCCCAGTTGAGCAAATAGGTCTAAATTAGGGGTATGGGCCGCTTGAAGAGGGGTTTGGTCCCCGAGGATTTTATAGGATCGATCCCCAAGTCCATCGAGGAGAACAAGGATTATCTTTACCCTGTTGCTGGATAATTTCCTCCTAAAGCGCTTGGGATGAGTATTGGTCTGCAACATTCTTCCTTTCAATTTTTCCTGCTTTGTCACGGAAGTGCAGTACGCGAGCTAAGCGCTTCTACCTTTAGGTGGCTATTATCGGCTCGCGTCAAATATTGGTCAATAATCTCACGCGTCTTCAATAACCCCTCCGGTTTCTTGATCTCGATGACCCACCACCTACAATCGATTTCTCGCAGCAACGCAAGACGGTCTTCAATATCTTCGATCCTTTTCGGCGGGATATGTCCCCGGCCAGGAATTTCGGTATGGTAAATGTGGGCATTGAAAACCCGGCCCTCATGTGGTGTAATAAAGTCTTCAACGGTATACTGCTGGGTCTCGACAGATTCGCTCACATAGGCATGACCGATATCCAATGTAACCCCGGCCCCACTGAGTCGAACCAGCTTTTCGAAAATATTCGGTTTGCTGGTCCACCCCCATGCCAGGTTTTCAAGACAAACCTTTATCCTTCGCTCGGTCCCGAACTGGACCAGACGCCGGAGGTTATCTATACTTGTCTCCCATGAAAGAGGTTCGGTTGAATCATGGCCAAGGCCGATATGAATGGACAGGTATCTTCCTCCAACTTTGGAGACAAGGTGGATGATACGCCGAAATATGGCTTCCGCCTTCTCTGCCAGGGCAGGGTTAACGTGGCCCAGATCTATCCGATAAAAGGGGCAATGATACCGAACTTCGAGGGGTGCCAACATGGCCTGGTCTTTTGCCCATCTGGATTCTTGCAAAGGTGTCTCAGGTAACCGGTCAAGCTCAAAAGACCAATCAATACCGGAAAATTTATGGGCAAGGGCAAAATCCCTGACCTTGCCTGCGTCAGACAAAATATTACACATTGCCAGTTTTGGTATCATAGCGCTTTAACCTCAAAATCCAAGGAACCGGGCAGCAGCCTCCAGGTGACTGGGTGCCTGCCCTGCCACATATGTTTCAATGATCTCCCTTGTTAAAGGATATGCGAATTTTTCAAAGTACTTAAGAGCCTCCCCGCCGGTTATATTTACCGTCTCATCCAGCCTCCTGTAGTTACCCGAAAGCACGCATCCCAATTGCTCCTTTCCTTCCTCCCACTCAAATCCCAAGATATTCCTTACCCGGTTCCCCTCTGAGATATGGCGAAGGGGAAAGAGCAACCTGATCCCGAATTCCCTTGCCATCTCTTGATAAACTGTCAGGGCTTCGGAAACCTGGTTTATTTTTATAGATCCATCGTGACTCTCCCTCTCCCCTGAGATAATAGGGACTTTTCCCAAGGTCAGGGCAAGGGGGATGCGAACACTATGCAAATAGAGATGACACCCGATACAGGGAGTGAAGAAGCCGAACTTTGCTATCAGTTCATTTATGAACCGACCGTTGAGGGCCTGCCAAAAGCCGGGAGAGCCAAAGACCAGCAAGTCGTGAACCCGGATTTTCGGCAGCCGACCTGAAAGCCGCTCCACCGCATCATTAACACCAGACCAGGGCCCATGCTCTGTCCCTGTGTAAACATAGGTGGGAAGCAGATCACTGAACCCTTCTCCCTCAACCGCTTTCACTGCCGCTGCCACACTGTCGCGCCCTGCTATTTCCACGATTGCCAACCGCGGCATTGCCCTGTACTCTTCAACTTTGCTTGAGGGAAGGAGTGACTCCGGAAAGCCTATTACGCACTCCCTTTTGTCCCTGTAACACTCCTTTAGCTGTGAATCAAGAACAGGCATAAGTTCTCCATGGCTTTGGAAATGGGCATATCTCGAGGAGACACTAAGGGCTCGCGGCTACCTTGCGGCTTCCAGGTCTGCCAGGAGTTTTATCAGGTCCAGATCGTATTTTTTTGCAACATCCCGCAATGATTCGAAGAGCGCCTGACAGCAGATACACTCTCCGGCCTGGGCGTCGTATCTCTTGAAAACCTTCTCGGTCTGCCTGTATCGAGAAACGACATCCAGAACCGTCATCTCAGGGTGAATCAGGTTGTTTGTATCAGACATGACGTTGCCCTGACATGATTGCCTTTTCATCCAAAACCTGGGCCAGGGCCGCTGGGATCTGCTCGACAATATCCATGACCTGCGTAGCGGGGATGGGCCTTGCATAATGCCCCGCCAACCGGTTGACCCGTGCGGCGATGATGGATGACTCTTTCACATCAATACCTGCCTCGATCAGGGCCGAGACAATACCGGTTACAGTATCACCCGTCCCTCCTATGGCCTCCATGGCCTCCTCCACCGGTAGATCAATAGTGGCTTCGATACCTTTCTGGTTGGCCACGTAATCCGGTTGACCTTTTACCAAAAGGCAGTTTGCGGCATTTTTGTGCTCATAGGCACGAACAATCAACTCCGGAACTCTCATTTCCTCGTGCAGTATGAACCCCCGTGTGTAAAAGGGGTGCGGCGCCTCTTCATCCGCCAAAAAGGCCAATTCCCCCACATCAGGGGTGAAAAGATCATATGCTGATGCCTGCCCGCTCATCTTGGCGGCGTACATGAAACCGGCATCCGCAGTCAGCACAGGTCGTTTTGCCATCTCTTCAACTGCAAACAGGACACGGTTGTGCCAGTCCACGTCAGGCTGGAGATAGTGAAACGCAATGGAGCTAAAGTCACAATTACCTAAAGTCTCACTCAAATACTCATAAAGACGGCGACTCCCGTCCCCTAATCCGATATCACCAACAAGATATCCCACAGGGAGAGACTGGCCCATCGCTTCGCAAACCTTGATGGCCGCAGCAAGAAGCGCCGGGGTTCCCCGATTTACTGACGCCTTGTTTCCCTGGATCGAAATTAAATCGTCATTCAGGGAGACCTTCCCTGATGTTAAGGGGAAATCCTCAACCGGAACAGTCCCAACCACAGCTAACATTGACGTCTCATCTCCTCGTATGCCAATTGAAGGGCATAACCGCAGAGTGTATGACCGATCTCCTCAGGCGCAGGGGCGTCTGCCAGATGTTTTCCCACCATTTCCTGAGCTAAATAGGGCACATCCGGGCATCCCCCTCCCGAGATATTTACCACGGTAAGGGTGTCCTTATCAATAGTCAATTTCATATTTGCGGCACGGACCATGAAATATCGCCCATAGTCCTTTGTCTGAAAGATATCAACCGGCCGGAGCAGCGGGCTGTTGACAGGAACCACCTGCAGGGGTTCTGCTCCCGCTGCCTCAAGGGTTCTGAGGATATTCAGTTCTTCAATGAGGGGAAACTCTATGATTAGATCGCAGCCAGTTCGGATTTCGGGCGGGGGCCCCATGACCCGGATCTTCCACCCCTGTTCCTTGAGAACGGTTTCCGCCCGGATCACTTCACTGGTATTTTCAAATACCAAAATGCCGCGATCCAGGTCTTTGGCCTTGGAAGAGTCCTTGGATCCCTTTCCTTTGAAAAATTTCAATAATGACAATGTCAATCCTTATAGATGGTAATCGCGTAACCCTCGCCCTTTCCCTGAACATCCTTCACCTGCCACCCCTTGCTTTCCGCGGCCCTGCTCACATTCTCCTTAGAGGTATCCGTATCCACCAGCACCTCGATTTCCCCCTTACTCACCTTTTTGATCTCGTCCATGGTCATCAGGACAGGCTGGGGACAACTGAGTCCTCGTGCATCGACAATCGTGCTCATCTTGAGTCTCCTTTCCTTATCGTTTTCTCATTGTAAAGCCAATGAACAGGCAGACCAGAAGCCCGATGATAGTTGCGGCGATCCCGTGAGGACCGACCCCTTTGGGCGAACTGGCCAGGGCGAAGTTGTGCGCGAACCCAGCGCCGACAATCATCCCTAAAACGAACACCGCGGCATCGCCGTCACCCTCCCCTGCCAGAAAAAGCTGGCGCCCCGGACATCCTCCGGCTAAGGCAAAGGCCAGTCCCGCTAAGACCATTCCAAGAAAGTTCCATGTCTCCATGGTATGGGCCACCGGCTGCTTGACGAATCCGGGATGGAATTGCCCCACAATCAGGTTTGTGAGAAAGGCAACAACCGCTAAGGCAAGGAGGCCCCAGAATAGGTGGGCCTGACGAAACAGGATCAGGTCTCTGAAGGCCCCCATGGTGCAGAAGCGGCTCCGCTGGGCAAAAAACCCTACCGCAAGACCCACTACGAGTGAAACGATCAGCGGAGCGTGCATGGCCCCCGGCCCCTTAAGGCTGTAGAAAAGAATTCCGCTCTTGGCCTCTCCATTGATCTGAGGAAATATAAGCATCAGGACAAGGAAACCTAACATGGTCAGGGGTAACAACCATCCCACCGAGGTGTGTGTCTTTTCGCTACGTCCCAGGTTGTACCCGCTCTTGAGAAAAAGGGTGCCAATCCAGATGCCGAAAATCAGACCGGCCAGACCGAAAAGGGCGTTTCCGTCACCCCCCGCAAGACGGAGTAATGCTCGCCACGGGCATCCCAGAAACACCAAGGCCCCAATCATGGCAAAGGCTCCCAGGATAAACCTCACAATCGGCGCGGAACCGGCCCTGGCACGGAATTCCTTGAAGAGATAGGCTGCAATCAGCGAGCCTAAGACAAACCCGATGATCTCGGGCCGCATGTATTGGACCACGGCTGCCCTGTGAAGTCCGACTGCCCCTGCAATATCTCTCTCAAAGCATGCAACACATATCCCCATGTTTCCGGGGTTGCCCCATTTCTGTAACAGGGGCGCAAGTACCCCAATAAAGGCCCCTACCCCGATGATTCCCCAGCGGCTTGCAAAAAAGTTCTTGAGTTGTCCCATCCTGCGCCTCCTTGTCGTAATTCCCATAATTCCAAAAAGTCGAATAACAGAGATCAAAGCTCCCTTTATTGAAAATCGTTCTTCAATGGGGGCAGAACTTAATATAGATGATTTCAATATGTCAAACTGGAAATTCCAATAGCTCCGAAGAGAGCTATTGGAATCTTCTATAGGAGACAGGCTCAAGACATCAGTTCGACGCCCTGATGGAGGTCTTTGATTGTGACGCAAGATTCCGGATAAAATCAAATCCTTATTGACATGCGACAATACAAGGTAATAGAAGCATCTTACAGATTGATAGATAAGGAGCTTAAGAGCATGAAAAAAAGACTGGGCTTTTTCGAATTGATTATCGCCCTATTATTCCTGTTGTCGATCTCTTTCTTGTCGCCTGCCTCAGCAGAGACCTGTATGAAGGTTACCGTCAGCATTCTTCCCCAGAAATACTTTGTTCAGAAAATCGGTGGGGATCTAATTGATATCTCCGTGATGGTGCTTCCCGGGTCCAGTCCTGCGACCTACGAACCCAAGCCAAAACAGATGGTCAAGCTCACAAAATCCAAGATATACTTTGCCATCGGTGTTTCATTTGAAGAGGTGTGGCTGAAGAAATTCGCCGGCGCCAACCCTGAGATGAGGATTATTGCCACGCAGAATGGCATAGAGAAAATACCCATGAAAAGACACCTGCACGATGATATAGAGCGGAATCATGGGAAAGCAGTAGCACGCTCCGGGATCAAAGACCCCCATATCTGGCTTTCTCCGCCTCTTGTAATATTGCAGGCTCGAAATATCCTTAATACCCTGGTGAAGGTGGATCCGGCCCACAGGAGAACATATGAGGACAACTACAAAAAATTCATTAGCGAAGTGGTCAATCTTGATCTCAAGATCAGAAATCAGTTTGCAGGAACAGATAAGGGTACGCGGTTTATGGTCTACCATCCTGCTTGGGGATACTTTGCAAAAGCCTATGATCTGATACAGATCCCGGTTGAAATGGAAGGGAAGAACCCGACCCCCAAGGGACTCCAGCAATTGATTCGCAACGCTAAGAAGGATGGAATCAAGGTGGTCTTTGTCCAGCCCCAGTTTTCTACAAAAAGCGCTCACACAATCGCCAAGGCGATTGGAGGTCGCGTCGTATTCGCTGATCCGCTCGCATTTGATTGGGCAAAGAACCTCCTCCTGGTGGCCAGGCAATTTAAAGACGTTCTTAAATGATTAGACAGCACTCAAGTTCATTTATTTCAGAGCCTTTGAGAAAGACGTCCCTCCCATAAAATCATTCAAAGTGACAATTGTGGTTTCGGAACAATCCCGATTTGAAACCTCAGAGGTAAAATCAAAGGAGGAGCCCCATGAAAAAATGGATGCTGATTATTGGAGCAGCACTTGTATCTCTCATTGTGATAGCAGCGGGAAGTGGCTACGTGTGGTTCCAGTATACCGTCAAGAAAAGCCTGCCCCAGATTTCCGGAGAACTCACCATCCCCGGCATCAAAGAAGAGGTAGAGATCATAAGGGACAATTATGGTGTACCCCATATCTACGCCAGGAACGAACCCGACCTTTACTTCGCGCTTGGGTACGCCATGGCCCAGGATCGCCTGTGGCAAATGGAATTCGCCCGCCGGTTAGGCCAGGGCCGGCTATCAGAGATCTTCGGTGAAGATTTTATCAAGGTAGACCGCTATTTCAGGACGCTCACGGCGGCCGGAATAAACAAAGAGGTACCAGATGAGCTTGTCTTCACACTCCACTCCTTCGCAAAAGGAGTGAACGCCTATTTGGATACCCATAGGGACCGCCTACCCCTTGAGTTTAAGCTGCTTCACTACGAGCCCGATCCCTGGCAGGTTGATGATTACGTGCAGATCGTTAAGGTCATTACCTGGGCACTGAGCGCAGGCTGGAAGATTGATCAGGTCGCCGGTAGGATCTTAAAAAAGGTGGGGGAAGAAAGATTTAAAGATGCCTTCCCTCTCTGGCCCAACCATGCACCCCTGATCATTCCCGAGGAAATCAAAGCCCTTTCACTCAATCCAAATCCCGCTTTTGAGACAGTGTCCCTCATTGAGAAGTTAATAACCCTTCCCTCTGCAGGCGCCAGTAATAACTGGGTCGTTGCTGGTAAAAAATCGATTACAGGGAAGCCTATTTTGGCAAATGATACACACCTGCCGCTCAAAAATCCATCATTCTGGTGGGAGGTGAACCTTGCCTGCCCGGGCATTGACGTTGCTGGGTTTGCTGTTCCGGGTGTGCCGGGAATCCCGATCGGTCAGAACCCTCACGTTGCCTGGGGAATCACCAATGTTATGGTGGATGACGTTGACTTTTACGTGGAGAAGATCAATCCCAAAAACCCGCGCCAGTACTGGTACAAGGATCACTGGGAAGATATGAAGGTCAAGGTTGAAACTATTAGGGTAAAAGGAAAAGACCCTGTCAAGACCGAGATCCTGTTAACCCGTAACGGCCCGGTTGTCACTGGCGCAGGGATTAGTTCAAAGGAGGGAACGATTTCTGCAAGATGGGCCTTTACCGATGGCCTCCAGCCGATTCAGGCCGGATCCCTTCTTGTAAAGGCAAAAGATGTGGAAGGGGTAAAGGAGGCCCTCAGATACTGGGAGCTACCGGGACAAAATTTTGTGTTTGCCGACACAAAGGGGAATATCGGCTTCTGGTGCTGCGCGACGGTCCCGATACGTCTGAAGGGTGACGGACTTCTCCCCGTGCCCGGATGGACCGGCGAATATGAGTGGAAGGGCTATGTACCCTTTGAGGAGAGGCCTCATCTGATCAACCCGGAGACGGGTTTCATTGCAACGGCCAACAACAAGATAACGGGCAAAGACTACCCATACCTGATCACTCGCTATTGGGAGCCAACGGACAGGATTACGCGCATAGTGCAGCTGCTAAAGGGTAAAGAGAAACTGTCTGTGGAGGATTTCAAAAAGATGCATCAGGACGTCTACTGCCCGCAGGCCTCGGAATTGACTCCTAAGATTATCAAGGTCCTGGAAGAGCAGTTTCCCAACCAGGACGGAAATAAGGCCAAAGATATTCTTTCCAATTGGGATTTTGTAATGGACAAGGAGAGCGTCGCAGCGTGCCTGTATGAAATGACATATCGCAAGATGATGGGGAATATATTCAAGGATGAGATGGGTGAGGAGATCTTTGAAAAATACCTGAAGACCTCCCTCTTCCCTCCCCGGGCTGTTAATGCAATGGTAAGGAATGGCTCATCGCCATGGTTTGACAATATCGACACCCCTGAAAAAGAGACTATGGATGAAATCATT
This sequence comes from uncultured Desulfobacteraceae bacterium, assembly GCA_964522045.1. Lineage (GTDB taxonomy): Bacteria > Desulfobacterota > DSM-4660 > Desulfatiglandales > Desulfatiglandaceae > Desulfacyla. The sequence goes on along the minus strand of CAZFSF010000044.1, from coordinate 1,380 downwards.
GTCCTGAGTCTGCGACAAACCTTTTCGGAGCTGAAAGAGGTATTGGGAAACGATATGGACAAATGGACCTGGGGACAGATTCATACCCTCACCTTTGAACATGTTCTCGGGAAAAAGAAACCTCTTAACCTGATATTTAATCTGGGCCCCTTCCCGGTAGGAGGAAACCTGCTGACCATAAACAAAAAGAAATACTCCTTAGACAAGCCCTACGATGCAAACCACGGGGTTTCCATGCGGATGATTGTCGATCTTTCAAACATGGACGGTTCACTGCATGTTCTACCCACAGGTGAATCAGGTCAGTTAAAGAGCTCCAATTACAGGGATCAGATCCCGCTTTACCTGGGCGGCAGATACCATCCTGTCTGGATCGAGCGGCGTGATACCGAGGAACATAGCCAGGGTACCCTCACCTTAAAACCGATGTAAACTTCGGAGAAGGAGCACGTGTCTCGCCATAATTAGGCCCCCTTGAACTCTCCCTTTCGCTTCTGCAAGTATGCGGACACTGCTTCAAGGAGATCTTCCGAAGGAACAATCATACTCGATCTGGCGGCATTATATTCCAGGGACTCTTCCAGACTGACTTCCTCGTCAAAGAGTAAGACCTCTTTGGCTCCCTGGACGGCCAGAGGGGGATTGCCGGCAATCTCCTCTGCCATCTCTCTTCCCTTCTCTTCTACTGTCTCCTTATCGGGAAAAACATCGTTTACCAGGTTGATGGTCTTAGCCCGATCGGCGTCAAACCGGTGCCCCCGAAATGCAATCTCCCTGGCGTGGCCCTTCCCCACAACCCTCGGGAGACGCTGCAACCCCCCCACATCGGTAATAAAGCCTAATTTGGCCTCAGGAAAGGCAAACAGGGTATCCTGAGAGCATACCCGGATATCACAGCAAAGGACCAGTTCCAGGCCGGCCCCGAGACAATGCCCGTGAATGAAAGCGATGGTGGGCTTTGAAATATGCTCCAACCGTGTGTGGATATCCTGAGTCTTCCTGACCTCTTTAAAGAACCAGATCTTCTGCGTCGCATCGGGAGGCTTATTGACAGCGGAAAACAGCTCATTTTCAGGACTCAGGTCCAGACCCGCGCAAAACGATTTCCCCTCCCCTCTAAGAAGGACCACCCTCGTCTCCGCGTCTTCTTCGGCCATGCCGATCGCCCTGTCCAAGGCATTCCACACCACCGGATTCAATGCATTCCGCTTTTCAGGCCTGTTCAGAGTAATCACACCGATGTGGTCATCTCTGTGATAAGTAACCAGGTTTTCCTTTTCCGTGTTTGACATGCTATCCTCCTTCCACAACAGTTCAATGAGCTTCTCCGGACCAAATCCGAATTCCGAGATCCGAATTCCGAAATCCAACAGCGCCCTC
>CAZFSF010000043.1:0-19667 GCA_964522045.1 uncultured Desulfobacteraceae bacterium | reverse complement strand
ATATCAAGATTAACCCCATGAATAACTTCTGTCTTGCCAAATCTTTTTACAATATTCTTTAAGGTTACGCCTGCCATTATAATGACCTATGTTGTCTTTTTGTGTAGAAATCAGCCTGCTGTGTCATGAATTTGCTTTTTTTTAGCCCAAAGTCGCAACCAAAGTCCAGCCTTAACGTATCAATGGTTGAGATTTGCATGGAACTTCGAACCTCTGAACCCTTGAACGGTTACAACCATTTTTTGTATAATAAAGTCAAGAATTCTTTATGAATCTCCAATTTTTGACCTCTTGTCCCGGCTTTTTATGTAGCGCTAATCGTATCACCCTAAACAATGCCCCATGTACTTGAAATATAAGCATTTGCTTTTTTTGACAACGCAGAGTTTTTTTAAGAATTTAATTCTTGACTCATCTGTAAATTGACCCTAATCTTGTACCCCGTTAACATCGCAAGATTAACCCTATTAAATAGAGAGGGATATAGTCATGAAAATGCGTAGATTTTTAATGGTTGGTGTAGTTGGCATAGCATTGATATTTTTGGCCGGCCAGGCCTTGGCAGAGCCCATTACTATTAACTGGTGGCACGCCATGAAAGGGGCCCGAGGCGAAGTTGTCGCAAAGATGATCAAGGCATTTAATGATTCACAGTCTGACTATGTGGTTGTCGGTACCTATAAGGGGAATTATGACGAAACGATCAATGCCGGTGTTGCAGCGTATCGTGCAAAGAAACAGCCACACTTACTTCAGGCCTTTGAAGTGGGCACACAGACCATGATGCTTTCCGGGGCCATAAACCCCGTGTTCAAGCTCATGAAAGATGAAGGATATAATATTGACTGGTCCGGTTATCTTCAACCGGTTCTGTCCTACTACATGAACGCAGACGGCAATCTGATGTCCATGCCCTTTAACTCATCCACACCGGTGATGTATTATAACGTGGATCTGTTTAAAAAGGCGGGAATCCCCGTACCGCTTTCAAAGACAAAACCCATAACCTGGGACGAACTCGGCGAAATAACCGCCAAACTGGTTAAATCCGGCGTGGCCGGCGGTATGGTAACCGGATGGCAGTCCTGGACCCAGGTTGAAAACTACAGCGCCATCCATAATATCCCTTTTGCCACCAGGGCCAATGGGTACGAAGGTCTTGATTGTGAACTGGTCATCAATAATCCAAAGGTAACTCATCATGTTGCCCGGCTAAAAAAATGGGCTGACGACAAACGTTTTGTTTATGCAGGTCAGAAATTTCAAGGGCCGAAAGCCGAGTTTATTGCTCAAAAGGCCGGGGTTTACATCGATTCCATCAGTGCCATCGCCAAGTTGCAAAAGGCCGTGAAAGATTTCACCTGGGATGTTGCACCACTCCCGGTTGAATCCTGGATGAAAGAACCCCAGAACAGCATTATTGGGGGTGCCTCCCTGTGGGTATTCAATGGACACAGCAAAAAAGAATATAAAGGGGTTGCCGCATTCTTAGAACACCTTTCCAGCCCTGAAATGCAAATGTACTGGCATAAGGAAACGGGTTATTTCCCCATCACGTTAAAAGCCTATGAAACACTTAAGAAACAGGGATATTATAAGGAAAACCCACTCAAGGAAGTCGGTATCAAACAGTTGACCCGCCGGAATCCCACAAAGATTTCCCGCGGTCTTCGTCTGGGATATTTTATCCAGATTAGAAATATCATCAATGAGGAATTGGAACTGGTCTGGAACGGCACCAAGACACCAAAGCAAGGTCTTGATAACGCAGTAAAACGGAGTAATAAAAAATTGCGTGAGTTTGAAAAAATATACAAGAGATAATGAATATCCAAAACACATTCGTGTATGATAAAAAGATCATTCTTTACATCTAAACTCCTTCCATATTTTCTAATACTGCCCCAATTTCTGGTTACGGCAACCTTTTTTTACTGGCCGGCATTGCAGGGTCTGGTGCAGTCCGTTATGCGCAGTGACCCTTTTGGGCAGCACAGTACGTTTATCTGGCTGGATAATTTTATCGCGCTTTTTACCGATCCGCTCTATCTCAAATCCATCGGGACTACGTTATTTTTCAGCGCATCCGTGGCTGCCGTTTCTATCTCCATCGGGCTTTTTATCGCCACCATGGCCAATCGTGCCTTAAAAGCAAGGGCATTGGTTCGTACAATGCTGGTCTGGCCCTATGCGGTTGCACCGGCCATCTCCGGTATTCTATGGCTTTTTCTGCTGCACCCGTCTTACGGTGTGGTCGCCATTGCCATTAAACGATGGCTCGGGCTTGACTGGAATCCGGTACTGGACGGAAAAGATGCCTTATTTATGGTTATTATGGCCAGCTCCTGGAAACAGATCAGCTATAATTTTGTCTTTTTTATTGCCGGGATGCAGGCAATCCCCGGGTCCCTGATCGAAGCCGCTGCCATGGATGGCGCAAGTCCATTTAGAAGGTTCTGGAAAATCACCCTTCCCCTGCTCTCACCAACACTCTTTTTTGTTACGGTCATGAATATTATCTATTCTTTTTTTGAGACCTTTGGGGTGATTCATATGATGACTCAGGGAGGACCGGGAGGTGCGACCAATATTTTGGTTTACAAGGTATACCAGGATGGATTTATCGGTCTGGACCTTGGTTCTTCGGCAGCCCAGTCCATCGTGTTGATGACCCTGATCATCGTCATAACTGTTTTGCAATTTAAATATGTGGAGAGAAAGGTTCAATACGCGGGATAGGCAATAATGGTTGAGAAAACACCTATTTTAGATACATTAACCTATATACTTCTAATGCTGGGAATTGTTGTTGTGGGGTTTCCCATAATATACTCCATTATTGCCGCCACCCTCCCCATAGAAGCGGTGTCCAAAGTTCCAATGCCCCTGATACCGGGGGATCAATTCTGGGTGAACATCCAGACCGCCTGGGAAAAGGGGAATCTGGGAACCAACCTGGTCAACTCTTTCATCATGGCCGCCGGAATCACTTTTGGCAAAATCGTGGTATCCATGCTCGGTGCATTTTCTATCGTGTATTTTGATTACCGTCTTCGAACAGTGGCATTTATAACCGTGTTCTGTACATTGATGCTCCCCGTAGAGGTAAGAATCCTTCCAACCTATGAGATGGCCGCCAATTTACTCGGCCCGCTTCAGTCAATATGGGATCTGCTTCACCTCAATGGTCTGGTTAGCTGGTTTGCCGGGCATGAGATCGAGGTTACGCTGGAATGGGGTCTCTTAGACAGTTACCCTGGATTAATACTGCCTCTGGTGGCATCGGCAACCTGCACCTTTCTTTTTCGTCAGTTTTTTCTGACCATTCCCGAAGAACTCTGTGAAGCGGCCAAAATGGACGGGGCCAGCCCAATGGTTTTTTTCAGGAAAATTCTGTTCCCCCTTTCCAAGACCAATATTGCGGCCCTGATTGTCATAGAGTTCGTATATGGCTGGAACCAGTATCTGTGGCCCTTGCTCATCACCACCAATCCCAAAATGTTGACCGCGGTTATCGGGCTTCAGAATCTGATACCGGCGGCTGATGACCTCCCATACTGGAATGTCGCACTTGCAGGCACATTGATTGTCATGCTGCCGCCTGTTTTAGTCGTACTTTTAATGCAACGCTGGTTTGTGAAGGGGTTGGTAGATCCAGAAAAATAATTTCATACTACGATGAACACCTAAATGTGTGTACATAATGAATCGAAAATGCGCCCGCTAAAAGAATTTCCAAACAAAAATCTGGCACAAATCAAGTATGTCTTAACTGATATCGACGATACGCTTACAATTGATGGACAATTACCCGCCATTGCCTATGATGCGCTTGAGAGGCTTCACAATACCGAAATAAAAGTCGTACCCATCACAGGTCGTCCAGCCGGGTGGTGTGATCATATCGCACGCATGTGGCCCGTAGACGGCATCGTCGGGGAGAATGGCGCATTTTATTTCCATTATCAGCGTAAAAAGCGCAAAATGGTTCGCCGATATTGGCAATCCGCACAAAAGCGCCTGCAAGATCGTATCCGGTTGGACAAACTTCGGGATCGGATATTAAAAGAAGTTCCGGGCGCGTTGGTCGCTTCTGATCAGGCATACCGGGAAGCAGACCTTGCAATAGATTTCTGTGAAGATGTCCCTGCTTTGCCAATGGCTGAAGTGGAGAAAATAGCAGCGATTTTAAGGGAAGCTGGAGCAAATGCCAAAATTAGCTCGATTCACGTGAATGCCTGGTTTGGAAATTATAATAAATTGAGTATGACCCGAGTTATGTTCCGTGAAATTTTCGAAATGGATCTGGAGGCTATCAAAGAGATGGTTATATTCTGCGGTGATTCCCCCAATGATGCGCCAATGTTTGATTATTTCCCCAATGCGGTAGGTGTAGCAAACATTTCCCAATTCAAAGACAGACTCTCTTCGAAACCTGCGTGGATAACAAGTAAGCCGGCTGGTTATGGCTTTGCGGAACTGGTGGAGATGCTCTTGATCCCTTAGCCGTCATTATGCGCTTTTCCCAGGCCGGCAGAACATTTTGACAAATACGATCACAACTGCGAAAATATTTTGTAAAATTTCGGCAAAAGTGCCTCATTTTAGTTTCCGGACCCTAAGAATTTCTTCAACTGTTTCTCGTAGTAGCCCCTGTTCTCGGTTGCGGTGGCGATTGCCTCCTGAATGGTCTTGATCGCCTCATCTACAAGCCCCTTTGCAAAGCAGGCCTCTGCCAATGTATCGAGAAACCCCGGTGACCTATCCAATGCCACCGCCCTCCTGGCAAGATAAACCGCCCGGTCAGGGTCCCTCAACCTTTCATCGGGAGTCGTAACCAGGACCCAGGCCAGGTTATTCAGCACAACGGCCCGCCTGGGGTCCAGACCGATAATGCGTTCATAGGTATCGATTGTCTCCCGATCTTTCCCCATCCGCTGGTAAATCATTGCCAGGTGCTGGTACAGATCAAGGTTATTTGGCTCTTTCAGGATCTCCTGGTTAAGCGCCCTTTCTATTATCATGTACCTCATGTGTTTCTTCACAGGACCAAAATTCAGGAGATAGCCCAATGAGCAGATACAGACGAGATAGACCAGAAATGATTTCAAAACAAAGCGATTATGTCTCTGTATCACTCCCGGTTCCCGGTACGCCCTTAAGAGATAATCGACCCTTTGCTTGATGCTGAAATGGTGCCAGTTAGGGATCTCCCTGCTCTTCCCGCTAAGGAAGGCAATCTTTTCTAAAGAGCTGATCGTAAGCATTGGGGTTCCCATGGCTACAGCAGAGTAAAGATCTGCCTGACGTTCAAAGTTGCGCATGAAAAAGCCCATGATATACCTGAAGTATACCAACAGGGTTACCAGCATCGGAACAGACATAATCAGGTACAAAAGACTTATGGAACGGGAGTCATTGCCCGAAATCAGGTCGATAATGTTAGGTTGCAGGAAAGCCAGGGAAACAAATAGATCGCTCAGCCCGAAGGAGAGGACCATGAAGCCGACAAAAAAGAGGATATAGAAGAGGAGGTGACGGTACTTGGCGTGCCCTATTTCATGGGCAAGCACCGCCTTGAGTTCGTCCAAAGAGAGGGTTTCCAAAAGGGAATCGGTAACAAGGATATATCTGTAACGGGAGACAATCCCCATGATGCCTGCCGTCAACATCCGTCCTTCGAAAATCGGCCATGTAAGGAGGGTGCGGTACTTGAATTTCATCTCCTTGAGGAAGAGATCTAATTGCTGCCCCTTTTCTGATGACACAAGCGGCCTACAGCCCCACCAGTACTGGATAAATTTGGGCATAACGACCATTAACAGGGTGATAAAAATAGCGAAAAAGAGGATCTGCCCATATAGGCTGTTCAGGAAGGAGTTGGGGCCGGCCCATGGACTCAGGGCAAGGAGGTCATAAACGAGGGAAAGGGCTAACCACGGGAACAGGATGGGAAGATTGAACCTGAAGTTAGACCGGATGAACGATCGTCTTGTGATGGCCACCCGGAAAATGGCCCTATAAACGGGATAGCCAAGATACCAGATCGTACACAGATAAAAGAAAAAGAGGGCGAGGGCGAGGACCCCTTGCAGTACGGAGAAACTCCCGAAACCCGGAATCAGACTAAGCCACTGTTTCAGGTTAAAGAAATATACTGCCAAGGCGAACAGGGTTATGGCCAAAACAGAAAGCCTTACATTTACCCGCTGGTACTGGTCGGTCAGGATTCCGTCGTCCCCGCCTCTCTCCCTGAATCGCTTGAGCAGGGAAGCAAAGACCCTGGAGCTGTAGATGGCAAAAAGCGCCCAGCTCAAAAAAAGCGGGATAAGGGTAGAAAATAAAAAATCGTCTGGTGGAGAGTCAGAATAGCTGATGTTGAATATTAGGAGAACTACAATGAAGTAGATGATGTTGTTGAACATGATTAGTACCAGTTCGCGGAGGTCAGGGGTCAGGAGCCATAAACGCTAACTTGTTTTTGCGCCGCCTGGATTGCGGAAGGTTTACTGAAAAAAGTGAACGTCACAACTTAGCTCTTATGGCGTCACAGTTCAGGGCTTGTGAATCGGATTTCAGTTATGATCTTCCTTGAGGAACTCTAAACTGCCGTTTCCGGGCGGTATGGTAGGGTCGGCCTGAAGATTGATTCCTACCCCGTAACGAGACTCTAACTCGGCCAGATCCCTCCTCTTCTTGTTCAGGATATAGGTCGCTACCTCCATTGAGAGCGATCCTTGGACATGGGAGACCCCCTTTCTCGATACACCCATTCTGATCTGACGCAAAAACGATAGAGATGCAGCTTCTACGGAGGGCACAATTCCGCGGCCCTGGCAGAAATTACATTTTTGATAGGTCATTGACTCCTTTGAAGGGCTCAGCCTTTGGCGCGAAAGCTCGAGAAGCCCGAACCTGGAGATGTTGGATATGCTGATCTTGGCACGGTCATCCTTTGTCGCTTCCCGCACCATTTTCTCCACTTCCCTGTTGTGCTTTTTGTCTCTCATGTCAATAAAATCAATAACCACAAGCCCACCCATATCCCTCAGCCGGAGCTGTCTCGCAATCTCTTGGGCGGCCTCGATATTGGTCTTAAACGCCGTGGTTTCTATATTTTTCCCGAGCCGTCCGCGCCCGGAGTTTACGTCTATGGCAATCAACGCCTCTGTCGGATTTATCACAATAGACCCACCGGATTTCAAAGGGACTCTGCTCTGGTAAACAGAATCGATCTGTTTTTCTATTTCGTACTGGGCAAAGATGGGCCGTTTCTCCTTGTAGAGTTTGACCCTCCTCTGATGCCTCGGAGAAATGATCTTCATATATCGCTTTACTTTGGCAAAGGTTTCCTTGTCATCCACGAGCACTTCACCGATCTCACTGTTAAAATAATCCCTCAAAGTCCTCAAGCAGACATCCTGCTCCTTGTGTATCAGGGAAAGCGGTGAGGCATCTTTCACATTTTTCTTGATATTTTTCCACATCCTCAAGAGACGGTTGAGGTCTCTGGAGAGTTCATTCTTGTTCTTTTTCAGGGCCGCGGTTCTGACAATGTATCCCACACCTTCCGGGAGCTTGAACTTCCCCATGATGTCTTTCAACCTGAGCCGCTCATCTTCGTCCTCGATCTTCTTTGATACTCCGCCCTTGCTCCCGGGCATCAGGACTAAGTACCGGCTGGCAATGGATAAATATGTCGTCAACTGGGCGCCTTTGTGCCCTGGCATCTCTTTTGTTACCTGTACAAGGAGTTCCTGCCCCCTTTTCAAGGTCTTTTCTATGGGGGGAATGGCTCCCTCCTTTGAAGGTTCCTGCCCGGCTAAATAATACTCCGGATGAATATCATTGGCAGAAAGAAAGCCGTTCTTGTCGCTTCCGTAATCAACAAAGCATGCCTGCAGGCTCGGTTCTATTCGCTCCACCACCGCCTTGTAGATATTCCCGGTCTTTTGCTCTGCTGTGGTGGATTCAATGTAGAACCCATCCAACAATCCTTCCTTGATCACTGCGATCCTGTACTCTTCCTCCTCAACCGCATTGATAAGCATTTTTTTTGTTGCCATATAAATCTATTTCCTCCCATTCCGTTTGAAGTGCTGATTCGCCTGGTACATAAAGGTCCGGATAGCAGCCTCTCTGCCAGGCTGGGTGCTGGAATCGTAAGGGGTATCTAAGTAAGGAACCCCGAGTTCATTCATGAGAGGTCCGACAATAGCTGAGGTGATGGTGCTCGGCATACATGTAAAGGGATAAACGTTTACCACACCATTGTATCCTCCCCGGGCATACTCTATTATTCCAGGGATACTCAAGCAGGCCTCAGTACCCACATCAAAATTGAGAAGGTCTTCTTCCATCAAAGTCTTTTCAAGATGCCCCACACTGTGATCTTCTGCCAGATCAATCATAGAGCTGACCCGGCTGTAAACCTTCTTTTGCCTGAATTCCTGATAAAAAAGATCCCCCCCAAAACTGATCATATCTTTCAGATATTTCTTCATCAGTCCTAAACGGAACTGCCTTAAGGCAAGTCCAAATCCCGCCTTGGCCGCCCTGAGACCGTCATAACTCGTGTAGTTCACCCACTCGGCAATGGAGGCGTTCACGACCTCGGCCCCGTATCCCTCCAAGACCCTGATTACATCCTGGTTTGCATGCACATGCGTTCTCAAATAGATCTCGCCGACAATTCCTATGAGTGGCTTGGGGGGCACCGCGGGATCAATAATCCTCTTCCCTTCCGCTATTATCTCTTCTAATTTATCAAGGATCTTATTAAAATTCTTGGCAGGTCCTAATCGCTCCAGGGTCTCCGCCATGAGATGCATGGACCTCTCAATAAAGGCATCGGTTAATCCGGGTTCCTTTTCATATGGCCTGATCCTCCAGAGCAATCTGTCTAAGATGTCTCCTATAAGTAGAGAGAAATAAGATGCCTTTCTGAGGTCCCTCACCCGGCTGTCCTCAATTATACCGGCTAAGGAATATCCGTCCTCCGAACTAAGGGAGCCGATTTTCAGTCTGTTCAGGTCAGGAAAAGAATCAAGAACAATCCTCTGGTACTTGTTGTACATCCCAAAACGGCATGGTCCGTCTGCCTCGGGCATAAAGTAGATGTAGGCTTCAGGATCAAAATCGTCCCCTAAACGTTTCGCTTCCTCCTGCATATAGTAGAGGATATCTCCCATGGTAATCTGGCAGGGGTAACACTCCTTCCCCGAAGTATACTCCCTGCCGAGATCAAGCCCCTTGTAGGTATCCATTATCTTTGCATTAATGCCAAAGCCCCTGAAGACCGCGGCTAAGAGATGCGACCCTATCCTGTTCATCTCAGGGATCAGGCAGGTCTTGTTGCTCAGATTGAACCGTCCTACATTTTCAGTCAATGACTGAAAATCTATTACCTTTCCTGTTTCCATCTAATTGGCCACCTTCAAATCCAATCCTAAGCCTGTCTGCTGCTTTTGCATACTGTTTTCTATCACATTCTTATATGCCTCCAGCCTGGTCATGGCCCCTGCAACCGCGCTATGTTCGTCTAACTCTAAGATCAGATAGGGCTTGTTACCCATGATATGTCTGTAAAAATGCTCTATAAAGGAATCTGCCCCACACCCGAAATTGGTCAGATGAAGACCAAAATAAGCCCCATGGCCCTCCACAAATTTGGCTGTCCTCAAGATCTGAGCCCCCAACCCCCAATACATGCCGGGAAAGTCAGAGAGGTCTACAGATGAGACGTCTATGAAATCCATTGGAAGGGCAGAGACGCCGATCTTTGCCAGGTTCCGGCCTAATCTCAAATTCAATCTTTCATCGTAAAGGTTATATGGCCGGCCCGTCACCACCACGAGAGGATCACCCGGGTCATGATCTTCGAGGATCTCTCTTCCCTTTTTGTAAAGCGCCCCGTTAAACTGCTCCTGCCTTTCTAAGGCATAATAGAGGGCCTTTCTTATCTCTCCCCTGCCAACCCCAAGTTTTGCTGTCAACTGATCCGCTATCTCCAAGGTGAGCGTTTCGGGATCGTATTTGAGATGAATAATCGGCTTTAGGACTGACGAGGGATCAGGACCTAAGGCCATCCGAACCATGTGAGAATTGGCCTGGACCATAGGGCAGAGAGAGCCCTTTTCCGAATCCTCAGGGGTGGGCATGTCGATCATGGACGGGATAAAGAGATATGCAGTTTTCCCAATCAGCTCTTTGACGTGGCCGTGCGAGACCTTCACGGGGTAGCATGTCTCTGACACCATGGTCTCGATCCCGATCTTTGATATATGGGTATTGGTGGGCGGCGTCAGCACAAGCCGAAATCCGAGTTTGTCAAAGAAATGCGCCCACAGGACAGCGTTCTGGTGACCGTAGAGCGCCCTCTGCAACCCAACAGTGGGACGTCCCCCAACCTCCATCAAGGGCTTCCCTTTCAACTCCTCATAGACCCCGGCCATGTATGTCTGCCATATCTCCTGTCTTAAGGCAAAGAAATCCTCTTTTTTGCTTCCCTTGCCCCTTGTCAATTCATAGCGTCCGCATTCCCCCCCCCAAACGCTTCGACGACCGTCAAAGTCATAGATCTTGAGTTTACATTGGTTATGGCAGTTAGGGTCTGCACTGCATATTTTTTCTTTGAAATCCATGCGGTCATTTATGGCGCTGTTCAGCCCCCTGAACGTGGTTCCGGTTCTGTTTTCAAGGTGCATCTTTTCCTGAATACTGATAGCGGCCCCATATGCCCCCAAGACCTCCCTGTGTTTGGGGACCAGCAGACCGCGCCCGAGGACATCCTCAAAGGCGGCGACCACTCCCTTATTCAGGGAAGGCCCTCCGAGAAACATAACCCTTTGTCCGATCTTCCTCTTTTCAACCACACGATTGAGGTAGTTGAAGACGATGGCATAGCACAATCCGGCTATCAGGTCGTTTTGAGCCACACCCTTCTGGTGATAGGATACCAGGTCTGACTCCATAAAGACTGTACACCTTTCGGCCAATTTGACAGGCGCTTTGGATGACAGGGCAATCTCCTGGAATTCTCCTACGATATTGATCCCATATTTGTTGGCCAATTCGTGGAGAAAACTGCCGGTACCTGCCGCGCAGACCTTATTCATGTCAAAATCAAGGGGATAGGTATTTGATATATAGACATATTTTGAATCCTGACCCCCGATTTCAAATATCGTGTCCACCTCCCGGTCTATCTCCACAGCGCCCCTTGCATGGGCCGTTATCTCGTCTATGATGAGATCAACATTCAGAAAATCCCCTACAACGTTCCTGCCGGAGCCGGTAGTAGCGGTCCCTAAGATTTCGATTTTTCGACCCACCCGGTCGCGCAGATACTTCAGAAGGCCCTGTGTAACCTCTATCGGTTTACCCTGGGTGGGGACATAGTGCTTGTGAATAATCTCGCCCCCCTCGTTGATAAGGGCGTATTTGGTGGTGGTAGAACCGATGTCGATACCCAAATAGGTCTTGGTCATTTTTGTCAGAGCTCTTTTCGGGAGCTCATTTGTCTCCGGAAAGAGGGTCTCTTTAAGCGCCAATCTCGGGGCTATTGGCACAGAAAGCTTCCCGGTAGAAGCCAAATTCTCTAATGAGTTCAGGGGCACCGATCCATTCCTACCCGATTCATGATCGCTCTGGCTTGATTCCAAGGCCTCCAATGCAACCCCGAGGGCGCCAATGGAGGTGTTATAAGGCGGCACAACCAACCCCGGGAAATACTCCTTAAAGGCCTTTACCTGGAGCTGGTTCAAGGAAAGTCCCCCTACAAAAACAATCGGTTCCTCAAGGGTCCGGTTGGAGACAATGGTGCTCATGTAGTTTCTGGCATTCCCCACGTGCAGACCATAAATGATATCCTCTAATTTTTCCCCCCTGTTCTGGAGATGGATCATGTCTGACTTTGTAAACACGGTGCAGCGACAGGCCACATTGGCAGGGCTCTCGCTCTTAATACCCAAATTGATAAAGTCAGACAGGATCCTGTCGATTTGATCTTGGGAAATGTCTGTTGCCTTTTCATACATGGCAGTGGCCAATCTCTGGGCCTGCTGATCAATAAAAGACCCGGTCCCGGAGGCACAGGGGCCGTTGGTGTTAAAATATTCCAACTCCCATACGCTTTGGCCCGGGGAGTCCCCTGAAGAGGGATGACTGATTTGAAACAGGGCCGTATCTTGCCCCCCCATGCTAATAATCGTCCTGACATCGGGTCTTATAAACGCGGCGCCCACCACCTGGCTGATCGTCTCGAATTCATAAAAGGTCCCTAATCTCTCACTCAGCTTTTTGCCATGGTTCCCGGTAAAGGATACAGACCCGATTTTTTCTTCCCCAAATCTGTCATAGAGGCCCTTGATAAGGGCTAAGACTCCCTCATCCACCTTGCCGATATGACGGCCGTAGGGCGCCTCAAAGACGATCTCCTTCTTGTGGTTGATGACAATGCAATTGAGGCTGACAGATCCGGCATCAATGCCCGCATAAAGTTTCTCTGAATCTATGGTGTTATTTTTTCCCCTATCAGTCATTTTTTTCATTTCCGAAATTTAGGAATTTAGGAATTGAATGAAATTCCTTTTTTAATCCCTGAATTCTTCAATTCCTCAATACAAGCAGTGTTGTTAAGGGCTACTGGCCATCTTCTTCATTGCTCAGATAAAATATTTCTCCGGAATGTTCCTGCCTGCGTATATATCCCTTAATGAGCAGGCCTTTTATGAGGTCATCGACCGCATCAGGGTCGAGGTCTAAGGAATTAACGATATCAATCGCCCGCAGGGGCCTTCTTTTAACCGTGTCTAAAAGAGTCTTGACAGGGGATTGTCCGCCCAATCCATCTTTACCAAAAGGTGTTCCGGCGATTACCTCCGCATTCTCGCCAAGGAGGAGCTTTATCTCTTCTAATCGCTCTCTGTCAAGGGATTTGGCCCGTGAGTCAGAGGGAGGTCGCACCACAGTGTTAATCTGGATCCTGTCAGGACAGATTGTGTCAATCACATCCTTCAACGCCTCCTCCTCTTCTTCAGTGTCATTGATCCCGGCCAAAAAAACCACCTCGAGGAGCAATTGGCCAGGGTACTCCCTTCTCAGACTCCTCAGGCCTTCAATAATGGTGCTAAGGTCAAGTTCAGGGTGGGGTCTGTGAATCCTCTTGAAGGTCTCATCAAATGCGCTGGACAGGGTTGGCATGATAATATCCGCGCCCCGGACACGCCGCCGGACCTTTTCATCCCAAAACAGAGAACCATTGGTCAAAACCGCAACCCTTGTGTCTGTAAATGCCTTAATGCCATCAATGATCTGATCGATCTCCGAATGGAGAGTAGGTTCCCCCGAACCGGCAAGGGTAATGATGTCCGGCTTGCAAACCAGAAGCTTTCGTCTTAGCTGTTCTAACACCTCGATGACAGGCACAAAGGGTCTTGTTTGGATTGTTTTGTCAGTGGTCCTCCCCACCTCGCAATAAAGACAGTCAAAGGTGCAGGTCTTGGCCGGGATAAGATCCACGCCCAACGACAGCCCCAATCGTCTCGAAGGAACCGGACCGAAGATATAGGAACTGGTTGAATTTGTTGTGTCCATTAACTTTTATGTAGCCGCAAGAATTTAAGTGCCTAAAATGCCTAAAATGGGCTAAAATGCCTAAAGTTGAGGTACTTCGTGACATTTAATAAAGGATTGTTTCCACAACGCCTGTGCGACAAATGAGACCAAGGGAATTGGGTGATATACAGTAAAGAAATTCGATCTCAAAATTCTTACAAGATTATCAACTTTAGGCATTTTAGCCCATTTTAGGCATTTCTAATGCGCCTCATCCCAATTCTTTCCCCTGTTTATATCCACCTTCAGGGGTACCCTCAGGGGAAAAACCCCTTCCATCTCTTCCCTGATCATCGGAACAAGCCTCTCCAACTCTTCCTCCGGGGTTTCAAATACGAGTTCATCATGTACCTGGAGGAGCATTTTGGATCTGAAACCCTCTTCTCCTAATCGATTGTGGATATTGATCATCGCCTTTTTAATCAGGTCGGCAGCCGTCCCCTGGATGGGCGTGTTGATGGCCATCCGTTCTGCCTCGGAGCGAATCCGGTTGTTGGCGTGCTGGATATCGGGCAGATACCGTCTCCTATTGAAAAGGGTTGTGACATACCCGTTTTCAGAGGCCTTTTTGATCATCTCCTCCCGGTATCTTACCACACCCTGATACCTCTTATAATAGGTCGCGATGTAATCCTTGGCTGTCTTGTGGTCTATGCCCAACTCCTCACTAAGCTTTCTGGGACCCATCCCATATATAATCCCGAAATTAATCGCCTTTGCAATCCGCCTCATCTCCGAAGTGACACTTGAGGCCTCCACACCTAAAATTTCCGAGGCTGTACGGGTGTGAATATCCTGGTTTTGCTTGAATGCCTCAATAAACGCCTCATCCCCTGAATAATGGGCAAATACCCGCAGCTCTATCTGGCTGTAGTCTGCTGCCACGAGGTAATGCCCCTTTTCGGCGACAAAACCCTTCCGGATCTCCCTCCCTTCCTCTCCCCTGATGGGGATATTCTGGAGGTTCGGGTTGCTGCTGCTCAATCGCCCGGTGGCCGCAACCGTCTGATTATAAGAGGTGTGGACCCTCCCTGTGGAGGGATCGGCTAACTTGACCAGTGCGTCAAGATAGGTGGATTTCAGCTTTGAAAGGGTCCTGTACCGGAGGAGCAGCCTCGGTATTTTGAAGGCCGATGCAGAGAGTTTTTTTAATACCTTTACATCAGTGGAATAGCGTTTGGTCTTGGCGGTCTTTTTCTGACCCGGGAGTCCGAGTTTTTCAAAAAGCACATATCCCAACTGCTGTGGCGAATTTATGTTAAACTCCATGCCTGCCTCGGCATAGATCGCCTTTTCCATCTCCATCATCTCTTCTCCAAAATGACCCGACATCTCCCGGAAAAAACCCGCATCAATCCTGATCCCGGTCATTTCCATGTCCATGAGCACCGGGAGGAGTTTCATCTCGAGGTCATAAAAAAGCTCCTCATTTTTATCTGACCTCATCTTTTGATCGAGGATACCCCTCAATCTGAAGGTGGTGTCCGCATCCTCACAGGAATACTCACAGGCTTTTTCCACGTCCACCTCGGAAAAATTGCGGGCGTTCTTCCCTTTGCCTACGACATCGTCAAAACGGATCATCTTATGGTTCAGATAATGCTGTGCAAGATAATCGAGGTTGTGCTGCCGTATTCCCGGATTGATCACATATGACGCGATCATGGTATCGAAGTTGATCCCTTTGAGTTCCACCCCGTGCTGTTTCAATACCTCCGCATCATACTTGATGTTCTGGCCCACCTTCAAAATTAGGGTATCCTCCAATATCCCCTTCAGGATCGGGAGGGCCTCTGACCATTTGACCTGGTCAGGGGCACCCAAATAGAGATGCGCCAATGGGAGATAATAAGCCTTGGATTCCTCAAAGGAAAAGGAGATTCCCACCAATTTCGCCTGAAGCGGATCAGTACTGGTAGTCTCCGTGTCAATTGAAAGGATGCCCGCCTCTCTTATCCTCTCTGTCAAGGCCTTCAGCGCCTCTTCAGAACGGCAGAGTCGATAGTCTCGGGAATCCTCGTCCCTTGACGCAAACTGGTCCCATAACCCCCTGAACTCCATTTCTCTGAAAATCGTTGCAAGTTCGTCACCGGATGGCTCACCAAGCCTGAGCTGCTCGATATCCTCATCAACCGGAACAAAACGGTCAATGGTAACCAGTTTCCTACTCAAAAACGCCTTGTCGCGGAACATCTTCAGGTTGTCCTTGAGTTTATTTTTCTTTATCTCTTCCACTCGATCAAAAACATCTTCAAAGGAACCAAACTCCTGGATCAGGCTGACCGCGGTCTTCTCTCCCACACCCGGGACACCGGGGATATTGTCCGAGGTATCCCCTGAAAGCCCCATGACATCAATAAATTTCTCAGGCTCGAAGCCATAGGCCGCTTTCAAGGTTGAATAATCCGTAATCTTATCTTTCATGGTGTCCCACATGGAGACATCCGGCGTGATGACCTGTCTGAAGTCCTTGTCACCCGTCACCATAACCGCGCGGAAGCCCTTCTCTTCACAGATCCTGGCCCATGTCCCGATGATATCGTCCGCCTCGTACCCCCCCAACTCGAACATCTTAAGCCCCAAGTTCTCCACCACCTCTTTCAGGACAGGGAGTTGTACTCTCATATCTTCCGGCATAGGGGGCCGGTTTGCCTTGTAATCTTCATAGATCTTATGTCTGAAGGTAGGACCCTTGGCATCAAAGACAATGGCAAGATATTCTGGCGCTTTATCGGCAAGGAGTTTCAGCACCATCTTGGTGAAACCAAGAATGGCGTTTGTGGGAAAGCCCTTGGAATTGGTAAGACCCCTTATTGCGTGGTAGGCCCGGTGAATGTATGAACTGCCATCTATTAAATAGACTGTTTCTTTATCCTGAGACATATATTTAATGCCCATGTAAAAAGTACTGTTTACATGGATTAATGAATTAAAGGATTCAGGTTCATTCACCTTTTCTCTTATTTCTCTTCTTCACTATTTCGATAAACTGCTCTAAGTTCTGTTGAGAGCCAAAGGCTTCATCGAAGAATTCATCACTCCAGATATCGAGACCTAACCTGAAGATATGGTGGATCAGTTTATCTGCGTTGTCAGGGCCCTGTATCTTTAAGACCTGATAGAGGAGATCTTGAGGTACTCTTATGGGATAGACAGCCGTAGATGAGTCACCCTCTGCCTTCAGATATTCCTGAATGCTCTTAAGGACTCTCAGGTTAACGTATTTTCTGTGATATTCTTCCTGATCCATTTAAATAAGTGCCTAAAAGTGTGCAAACTCCACACTCCAAACTTCAGACCCCGGGGAGCGGGGTCAGCTCCTTCCTCCGCTGCCTGATCCTGAAGTAGTCAGTATAGCCCGCCTCCCTAGCCAGATCAAGGGCTAACGCAAAACTGTTTCCAACATCATCGGGACAGTGAGCATCAGAGCCGAAGCAGATGGGGATTTCTCTTGCCCGTGCCATGGAAAGAATAAGCGGCGACGGATAAATTTCCCCAACAGGTTTCCGGAGGCCGGATGTATTCAGTTCAATTCCCATCCCCGCCTTGGCAATACGGTCAAGCACAGGGTGAGCCATCTCCTTCAGATCCTTCTCCTTAGGGCGGTGGTCAAATTTCTTGGGCAGATCAAGATGCCCTACAACATCAAATAGACCGGAACCCACAAACTTTAGTAAAATATTGAAATATTTTTGCCATGTAGCTGTTATATCGGCTGAATCCCAGACATGTCGCTGTTCCGGATGGTCAAAACCCCACCCTTCAATAACATGCACCGATCCGATCACAAAGTCAAATTTTTGGGCAGGGAGCCACTCCCTGAGGAACCGCTCACACCCTTCATAGTATTCGACTTCCACGCCCAACAGGACTTCCGGGGCCTCACCGTCCTGGAGGTCTTCAATCATCTCCCTGTAGGAGGGAAACTGGTCCAGTGCCATCCGGTGGGCCGGATCGAATCCGTCCGGATTGGGGCCGTGATCAGTAAAGCAGATTTCGGGTATCCCCTGCTTCTTTGCCACTGATCTGTATTCAGTCACGTCACCTGTGGCATGTTTACAAAGGTCGGTATGTATGTGATAGTCCGGCAGCATATTCAACTAAACTGCCACAGCCATAAAATGAATGTCAAGGCAGAAAGGAGGGTATTCATTGAAATCGCGGCAGAAGCAAGATCTGTTGAACCATTCATCTCCCCTGCCATTACATAACTAATGGTTGCAGTGGGAGCAGATAGAAGGATTAGGCCGGGAAGAAACTGGGCAGATTGAATACCTGCGAGGTAATATGCCAGGATACCCAGGGCCGGAAGGGCTGCGAGTTTGAACAGGCCCGCCACAAGGACCAGCCTGATGTTTGCTTTTATAAGGCCGAAAGAAAGTGACGCCCCTATGACTAAGAGAGCCGAGGGGAGCGCCATCCCGCTTATTATACTGAGGCCCCGGTCTATTGTCTCGGGGATGGGGATTTTTAGCAGTGAAAAGGTCATGCCTGCAAGAGCCGACAATATAACAGGATTTCCCAATATTTTCTTAATGAAAAACCAGGACCTTCGCCCCTTTCCCATCCCTCCGGAAAACAACTGGTAACCGATAACTGATAGAAGATTCTGGCACAGCATCAAGAACCCGGCCAATATGCTGGCGCTTGTGAAGCCCTTCTCGCCCAATAGATAGTAACAAACGGCAAGTCCTATGTACCCTAAATTGCCGTGAAAAGAGCATTGCATAAAGGTGCCCATATGATGACGATCCAAAGAGCAGCCCATGCCTGTGAAAAGAGCAATCAGAAATATCAGGAAGGTTGGAATCAATGTTGCAGCAAGTAGAAAAGGATCAAAGTGGGCCTCAAATGAGGATCTTGCTACCCCGCTGAAGATCATTGCAGGAATTGCTAAGTAATAGACTAACCGATTAAGGGGGGCGATAAGGCTTGAGGGTATAAATTTGCGCCAGCTTAAGACCCAGCCCAAAAGGATAATCGCGAAGATAGGGATAATAGTATTTATCACATTGGACATGGTAAGGAATCATCCGCCTCTCAACTCAAACCGAACTGGAATCCTGACCCACATATCCACCTTTTCATCCCCCACCATACCCGGTTCAAAGAGCCACCCGTTCACCGACTTCAGGGCCGCTCTGTCTAAAACAGGGTGTCCGCTGGACGTCAACATACGTAACTCCTTGACTCTGCCGCTTCGATCGACCAGCACCTCTAACAGGACCGTCCCTTCGTATCCCCTTCTCTTGGCCCGTTTGGGATATGGCGGTGGAGGATTTACTTTATAGGCAGGTCTGGCCTCACGGACCACCTTTACGGGTGGAATCGAGGCGAGTTTCGTTCCTCTCTCAACCCCTCTGTCTTCCGGAATATCAGGAAGAGGCACGGGATACTGTGTGAGGTTAACTGCCTCTTTAATCGGGATAGATGGGTCCGCCTTTGTTGGTCTTGAAACACGGTTGGATTGCGGGGGCGTAAGAGGAACCATTTTTTTCTCAGGGACCAGCGATGCCGTGACGGTCTTATTAGGGGCCTTCGGCTTCGCTTTTGGTTTTGTCGTCTTCCGCTCGGGTTTTGGAACCCTTTTTTGGGGCTTTGTTTTCTTCTTTTGAGGCCGCATGGCCTTTTCAGGATGTTTCACTGCATCCTCTTTGGCCTGCAACATCTTCCGGGGCGCCTTCGGTATTTTTTTCACGGGCAGTGGACTGATAGCCTTAATCTGCTTCTTTTCCGGGGGCTTCCGGGAAGGCCTCTCTTGTGTAATCCGGGGAGGCTTCGCCGCAGGCTTTGGCTTAACCGGGTGATAGGATGCAAGGGATATGGTGATTATATGAGGCTTTTGTGGGGGTTTTCTCTGAACCGGTCCGGGTGCAAATCCGAAAAAGAGCCCATGAATAGTTATGGCAAGCAGGCCTGCTAATAAAAAACGTTTCACCTTTCTTGATCCGCTTCTGTCTGTAGAAAAATTTGATTGAAACCAGCCGTTTTTATCTGATCCGGCACCCTAAAACGGGCCTGATATTTAGTGCCTGAACGAAAACTGTCTT
>CAZFSF010000042.1:0-20450 GCA_964522045.1 uncultured Desulfobacteraceae bacterium | reverse complement strand
CAATATCCTCGACTTTTGCAACGTTAGGGTTAACAAACAAAGGGCTAATGAAGAAAAATCAACTTTTTTTGGTAGAACGTGAGTTCTCACTCAAAAGTTATTGAATCATGACGAAGGATGTAGGTTGAATGATCATCGCCCAAAACCTTGAAGTAACGGTGTTCCGGGTCAAGCCAACGATCAACAACCTCATTGATTTCAATCAATCTTTCTTTTAGCCAGAAACGGAGAGGAGTCTCTTCGCCTCGATACCCTGAATAGCAATCAACCCGGATCTTCATAGCATCCCTAACATCTACGCCCAACCGTTTCTCAAAACAGCTTCTCAAAACAAGACCGTCCTTGGTATCCGGCACACTGTTCTGCCATGCGAACCAGGGGTAGGCACAACACGAAGTGTTCTCAAGAAACCACCTTAAGAATCTTAGCCTCCCTATCATCAGGCCTGCCAGGAATATTTCTTGGATACCCCACAATAATCGGAGCAACGATGCGGTAAGCACTGGCCATCCCAATCTGTCTCCGGATCTCAATGTCTTGGATACTTGTGCCGAGCCCGACCCAGCACGTACCCAAACCTCTTTCACACGCCAAAAACATGAAATAACAAGCAGCAATCGCACAATCAACCTGCAAAGAACGCACCTTTTCAGATCCGCCAATATAAACCAGGCACGGCGCATTATAAAAAACGTTGAAATCTTTGTTTCGAAGAGTGGATTCATACTTTTTCACAGAAGCATCAGGGTTCAACTCGATATAAGACAAAACATTTCGCTTACTTTCATCTGAAAGCTTCTTGATCCAGTCTTTGTTGTTCACAACTATGAACCTCCAAGGCTGCCCATCCCCTGAACTCGGCGCAAAACAACTATCCCTGATGATCTCCTTGACAAGATCCAAGGAAACAGACCTGTCTTCATAATCTCTGATAGATCGTCTCTTATTGAGTAATTCAGAAAAAACAGTCATCTTTACAATCCCTCCAAAGCATTTTCCTCTTTTCGGCTCAGAAAGATCGGTAATGGCCCCTTGCCACGCCGGTCTTTTTGGCTCCCAGGCAGTATCATACACCTCGATAGATACCACACACGCAAACCACTGTAAATCCGCCGTTTATTCTTTGACCTCTTCCTTTATGTGAGGAGGAGGTCAAACGCCCATTTCTTCATGGTAGTAGGATCCACTCTCCTCGTTCACCCCGCTGCTGCCATACCTGGCTATGCCACACAAAACGGCTCATCCCTGGTCATTGTCAACCTCTCAGAAACCCCTTATGATGATGTATCCGACGTTCTGATCCAGGGAAAAGCAGGAGATGTCCTGCCGGAGATAGTCATTTAAGTGAATCGGTAGAAAGGAAACGGTTTTTTTGGCAGTGCTGCAGGAGTGCTGCAAAACCAAAAAAGGACTTAATCGTACTCGGCTAAGTCCTTGATTTTACTGGCGCGCCTGGGATGATTCGAACACCCGACCTGCGGATTAGAAGTCCGCTGCTCTATCCAACTGAGCTACAGGCGCACAAACGCTGCATAGTCCCTCTGCGGCCCAAAGTCATATTTTTTTTCTGACAGACGGGGTGGGTATCATTTCATCGTAATGCCCGTTTAATACTTCCCGCAGGACTACATTGGTGTGATCTTCCAATTGCCCCATAATCTCAGCAACTGCCTTTAGACGGATGAGGCTTTTCTTCGACTTATCCTTATATGGAAAATCAAGATAAGGATCGTCAAGAATCTGTATTAAGCGATCAAGGAGCTGTAAATCAAAAACCTCTGTATCTCTATAGAGTAAGTCAACCCATTCTGTTTTTAAAGGCTCGGGGAATTTATTATAGGATGAAAGGATATCCGGGTCCTTGCCCAAACAAAGGGAACGCTTCAGTTTGTCAATTTCTTCGTGAACCGCTCTAACTTTTTCTTCTTCAATGAGACCCATACGGATCAGGATATTCCATTTCTCCTCAATCTGCATCCGTAGCCAGTTTTCTCCCTGTTCCGGAGATGGATGAAAATCCATGAATTTGTGCTGCATTTTGATCAAGCTACTTCCCAGGCCATCAGGAGAATCGCCAATACTTCTTAATAACTCATTTAGCGCATAAATCGCATTAAGCCTCATCTCTTTCTGATCAGATTTCTCCAGGACGAGTTCCTCCCATTGACCTCTCAGGAAACCGAGTTCCAACTTGATGAGCGAGAAAATTAAACCGGACTTTGTAATAACGTTCCGCAAAGAATCCGCGAGAATATTGCAGGAATTAAGCCTGTCCTCTGCCAAATTATGCATGGTCTCAAGGGACTTTTGCGTTAATTGATAAGATAGGAGCTCCGTGCCCAATGCGCGGGACAATCTCTTGATAACTTTTGTCTCAGGTCCCCCTATCTTGATTGTATAAGGACGGAAATGAATCTTTATCACTGCAACCACAACATATTCACTATCTTCCCAGAGTGTCTGGCCGCCATAGTTCTTAGGGTATTCCAGTAGTGATTCTTTACCGAAGTACAAATCTTTTTTTCTGATCAAAACCGGTTCCATGTGGTGGAAATCTGTCCAGGCCCCTTCCACCTGAAGTCGGACACTCCGGGAATCGTTTTTGGGATCCTCGGCGGTCCAGCTTTCCTGTCGCTCTACACACCATGCCATGGCCTCTAAGGGCCGTCCAGGTTCATCCCGATATTCCCCCCACTGTTTCCCAGGAGAGTTATAGTCTGACTTTTCCGGTAGACCCCATGATATCTCTTTTCGTCCTTCATCAATCACCCCTGAGGTAATCCGCCTCGCTATCATATCAGGGGGATAGCCTATTCTGTAGACTGTGCCCTTAAAGGCATTGGGGAGACAGATTAGGATGGTCTCGATTATCTCCTTGCAAACCTTTTCCAATGCCTCTTTGTTTATCTTAATACCCAATTGTCATTCCTCAAGTTCAACTCGCTCTTCCCACTCTTCTTAATTACGACTGCTCAACTCGAAGACCTGAACCCTGCCAGATCGAGTCGTGCTACTTTATACCATTTCTTGATGTTGTCAACAAAAATGATGCACCCGTAAAAAGTCAACATTTTTTCCATCCATTCCCGCAAAATCGGGAATTCAGGTCTTGGAAACTTCTTACGGGCACGCCAAAAATGAATATGAAAAAATCATAACTGTTCGCGGATTCAGATAAGGGAAGAGCATCTATGAAAAGCTTGAGGGGGAGTATCAAAAAAGCGAGCAAGGATTTAGCCCTTTAAAAATAGGCAGGCCGGGCTTTCACTCCGCTAATAATTCATTTCAAAATTCTGAACTGTTACAAAAGGGGAGAAAGATCTCAAACCTGAACAACTATGTTAAATTAAGGCAGTGGTGCTTTTTTCTTTATGGCCTCTACGATTTGAGGCATGATCTTTCCGGCGCTACCCTGAAAAAAAATATCTGTGAGGCTGTCGGTCAAGTGAGTCCTTTCCTTGTTAATTTCAATGATCTTTGCACTATTTCCTTTGGCAATAGACGGTATGGTGTTGACAGGTGAGACAACCGCCGAAGTTCCCACCACTAACAGGGCCTCGGCTGATGAGGCAAGCTCAAAGGATTGGCGCATTGCTGCTTCCGGAATAGCTTCACCGAAAAAGATGACATCCGGTTTCAACACATTTTGACACGCGCATCTTGGAGGATTTTCATCTCTTTTTTCTTCAGCCTTGTATCGTTTCCCACACGAGAGACAGGATAACGTACTCGAGTTACCGTGGTACTCAATAACGTTCCTTGAACCACCAGATTGATGCAGATTATCGATATTCTGAGTTATGATACCATGGAGGAAGCCCATGGCTTCAAGCTTTCCCATAGCGAGATGCGCGTTATTGGGTCTTGCTTTACTTACCACTTCACCCATTTCCCAGAGCATTTCCCACACCTTCTTGGGGTTAGCCCTGAATGCGCCAATCGTGGCGTATTCAGCAGGGTCATATTTCGACCATAGCCCGCCTGCGCTGCGGAAGTCAGGGATCCCGGATTCCACAGAGATCCCGGCCCCGGTCAATGCCAATGTCACTCGCGACCCTGTTATGATATCAGCAGCTTGCTCAATCAGTTCCTGCATCATCGAACCCCTTTCCTGCTCGATTTTCCGTCCCCAATATTAAACCACTTCAAAAACGATCTTTCCTCCACTGCTATCATACCGGGCAAGCCGACCCCGCAATGTCTTCTGTTCGCCGAAGATACTGACAAGCCTTATCTCATCACCCTCAAACTCCACTAAATCAACACTTTCAAGTATCTTTTTTTCTTCCTTCTCTTTTAAGATATAAGCATGGGCTTCGCACATATCCTACCTCCCCTTTCTTGTACGCCGAATACCTTTTTCCGGCGCAGATGCTATCTCATTCGTCGATCTCTTTCAACGCACTACTTAGACAATCACCAATCTTCGCCGTTAATTCAATCATCTCCCTAATATGCGCCGCACTCTTTGTTTTTCCCGCATCTTCAAGATGGTCGGCAAAAATCTGGTATTCCTCATAATGATGATCATTATGGGTTTTCCAGTGCTCTAATCTAATCTTTGCCTTTTCAACAAAATCCATAGTTGCCCTCCGTTTAACAGATTCAGATTTAATAATACGTTAAAGAATGTAAGCCGGGATGTCAATCAAATTTGGATTGTCCCAAACAGGATCGGGCCCAAACTGATAAATCTATTGACTGGCAACGGTTTGTGTGGTTAATATTTTCAGAATCTTGATTTTGCAAAAAAGGAGGAGCAAATATGGAGAACATTCTTAATGGAAAACGAATCCTGATCGTTGACGATGAGCCTGACATATTGGAGACCTTGGTTGAAATCCTTGATATGTGTCTTGTTGATAGCGCCCCCAATTTTGAAACCGCGCAGAAATTCCTCAACAAAAACAGATATGACTTGGCAATCCTTGACATAATGGGGGTCAGGGGTTACGAGCTCTTGGAAATAGCCAACGAGAGAGACATTCCTGCTCTAATGCTCACGGCTCACGCAGTCAGCCCTGATAACCTAATAAAATCTATCAAAGGGGGGGCACAATCCTATATCCCCAAGGACAAGATCTCTGAAATTGGCGTTTATATCACCGACATATTGGATCCCCGCGAAAAAGACGGTGAAAGAGGGTCGGATTGGTTTGAAAAACTCGAACCATATTTTGACAAGAAATTTGGAAAAGGATGGAAGGAAAAGGACAGGGAATTCTGGGACGTGTATGATCGAAAATACCGTGCAGGCAAAGATGAAATCCAAGGGATGCTTTAGGGCGAGCTCGACATAGATTCTAAAATTTTGGGCAATGTAAAATGTAAAAGGATGCCAGGACCTGAAGAAGCAAGAGCCAGTCACGTCCTATTTACAATTCTTGAGTGGGAGCTTGACTAAAAACCTGGTACCGAGACCCTCATCACTATCGAGAAACAGTTTGCCACCCAAATCCTCCACAAGCACCATAACACCGGCCAAACCCAGCCCATGACCCCTGACACTGCAAGAACCTCTGTACTCGGGGTCCATCTGGAAATAGCACTCAAAAATCTTCTTATGAAACGCTGATGGAATACCCTCACCGTCATCCTTAACAGAAAAAACAATGGTATCTTCTGTCCTGTCAACCTTCAATTCCACAATATTTTTTCGATATTTCAGTGCATTGCTCAGCAGGTTTCTCAAGATCTGCTTTAATTTTGCGTGGTCCTGACAAATTTCCTCACACCAGAGATTCTCATCTACAAACAGAAGGACACCTTTATTCTGCAATACTGCCCCAGCTTGGGCCAACTTGGTACATTGTTTAATCTCTTCGGAGGCGCTGATATCGGTCAGGTCAAATATCTCCTCAAGGGCCTGCTCTATTAAGTTGGACAGTTTGAACTTAGAGACATTAACTACCCCCTCCCTCGATTTTCCCAATTCCAGAGCATCATTTACTAATGTCTTTAGGACCTTGGTATTCCTAAGCGCGCGAGTGAAGACCTTCTCCTGTCGCTCCGTAATAGGGCCATATTTTTCCTGCCTATTCATTAACGCCACGAGCCCTGCTTCGATCACTGCAAGAGGCACCTTAAGATCGTGGATCAGGAGATCAAGCTTAATTCTTCCGCGTCCCGAGGGCAAATCTCCTTTATTTCTCTGGCTATTGTCGTTTAGTTCCGGCAAGGTTGCAGAATCAGATCCCGGCACTTTTATGTCTCTGACAATATTCATTCGATCATCTCTTATTTTCTTTATTTTTTTAATTCCCTTAGAAAAAATCAACTCAGAGAACACCCCCTTAGACCTTAGTCACAGCCAAAGACAATCCCGACATAACCGACGAAACTGTTGTCAGGCCTCACATCATAGCTGGTTGAATATATCATCTCTTTCGCTTTTACGGCGCCCAATTCCTTTGCAGCAACAATAGCTGCTGCCACAGCTCCCGGACAACAGATATTGTGGCTCTCAAATGATTCATCAATCACCGCATTTTCATCCATTTGCACCATTAAATCAACAGCGCGTTTATCGTTAATCTCTTTTACCCATTCAACCGCCTCTTCACCAGTGCCTTTGGGCATGTACCCGTAATTGTAACCATAATGGGTTAAATCCGTAGACCCGAGGACAATGGTTTTCCTTCCCATCTCTTTTGATATATCGACTGCCCTCTTCGCAATTTTCAAAGAGGCGGGATTAGGAGGAAGTCCAATCGGGACAATCTTGATCTCAGGGAAGGAGTATTTTATGAAAGGTAATTGTACCTCAATGGTGTTGTCGTGATCATACCGGGAAGTCGTTTCAACGTCAAAAGGAAATTCCGCCGTCAATTGCGTGGCAAGCTCGACATCTACCTCCAATTCCCCTAATGGCGTGGTCCACTGCCCCTCTTTCATGATAAGATTGTCACTCGCCGAATGAAGGTGACGGCCAAAGATAATGCAGGTATCCGCTACATCCTTAACCCTGAGACATTTGATTACATTACACGCGATTTTCCCGGAAAAAACCCATCCCGCATGAGGAACAATCCCTCCCACAATATCTCCCCAGGTATCCGGACAAACGAGTTCGGAATCGAGAAACCGTTCGATGGCCCTCCTGCAGTCAGACTCTTCCCCAGGGTACCATGATCCGGCAAGATCCGCTTTCCTTATCTTCACAAAAATCACCTCCCCCTTGCTGATTGACGATTGATGATTGGCGATTGATGATTGACGATCTCTGGAACGTACTATAATTGAAAAAAGTAATGTCTCTGTTTTCAGGTATTTTAGGCACTTTGAACTTTCTCCCTTGCCGTATTCCACGTTTATTGATATGTAACCCGATCAGAGTCAAAATCACAGAGAGAATTCGCTTATGTCCTTTGATATTACCCAGTGGATCGTCAAAATACCTGTTTTGCTTTTCGCAATTACCATTCATGAGTATGCCCACGGCAGGGCAGCGCTCTGGTTGGGAGACCCTACGGCAAAGCAGATGGGCAGACTTAGCCTCAATCCTCTGCCCCATATTGATCCTTTAGGGGCAATCTGTCTTTTTCTCTTCAACTTCGGATGGGCCAAACCTGTGCCTGTGGATGTCAGATATTTCAAAAACACGCGGAGGGATATCATCATCATGTCACTGGCTGGCCCTCTCGCCAATATATGCGTGGCTTTTTTGGCCGGAATATTCATCCGTTTCTTTATTCTCCCTTTGGAGATTTACCTGCAGGCATTGCTTTGGCTGATACTCATGAACATTGGGCTTGGCATCTTCAACCTGCTCCCCCTTCCTCCTCTTGACGGCTCACACGTCCTGGAAAACATCCTTCCGCCTGTCGCAGCACAAAAGTACCGGGCTTTTGGACGGTACGGGCCGTTTATTCTAATCGGGATCATTCTGCTTGACAATTTCGCCCATACCGGGATTATAGGCCGTATACTGATCGGCCCGATGTTTTACTTAGCCCATCTTTTTGCAGGGGACAACCTATTTCACCTGCTCCCCCTGCTGCGGCAATAAGAGATTCTATACGGAAATCATTCGTCTGGCAAGTTTTCATTTTTCATGATTATGTAGAATGCCGCTTTACACCAATATGGACTCTGACAGGACTCTCTAAGTAGTGTCCGAACGAAAACTAAGATTTTTTGTGATGAACCTCTCTTGACAATTGGTTTAAAGGAGAATAAATACCTTTGTTAATTGCCCTTCGCAATTATTGCAGCAAAATTTTTCTAATTATACTTGCTCGCCAATAGCCGCAATCTGACAATGGAGTGTTGAAATGAAATTACATGAATATCAGGCCAAAGATATTTTTGGGAAATCGGGAATACCGGTTCCCAACGGCCAGGTTGTTACTGCTGTAGACCAGGCTACAAAGGCTACGCAGATTATCAATGGTCCCCCATGGGTAGTTAAGGCCCAGGTCCATGCAGGCGGTAGAGGGAAGGGGGGCGGTGTAAAAGTCGTCCATTATCCCTATGAAGTTGTGACGGCCACAGAGTCGCTCTTAGGCAAACACCTGGTGACCCCGCAAACCGGACCTGAAGGCGTCACTGTCAATCAGGTCCTCATCGAGGAGGGGATCGAGATCAACAGTGAATACTATCTCAGCATGATCGTTGACAGGTTAACCGCGTGTCCCACCATGATCTTCAGCCAGGCAGGCGGCACAGAAATAGAAGAGGTGGCCATCAAGTCCTCTGAGCTTATTCTAAAAGAACATATTGATCCCGCAGTCGGATGGATGATGCATAATGCACGGAACCTTCTTTACAGCCAGGAACCTCCGCCCCCTGTCGGCGCCCTCACGGCGCTGATGTCCGTCATGGCCAATGTATATAAGATCTTCATGACCCTTGACTGCACCCTCGTAGAGATCAATCCCCTTGCACTGACAAAGGATCGCAAGGTTTTTGCATTGGATGCCAAGATCAATATTGATGATAACGCCCTTTTCAGACAAAAAGAACTCCTGCTCCTTGATGACCCAAGGGAGAAGGACCCCCTGGAACTGATGGCGGAAAAATATCATCTAAATTATATTCGCTTAGATGGGAATATCGGCGCAATGGTAAATGGCGCGGGGCTTGCAATGGCCACCATGGATGTCATCAAAATGGCTGGGGCCGAACCTGCCAATTTCCTCGATGTCGGGGGGGGGGCAACCGAAGACATGATCACCAAAGGTGTTGAAATAATTCTCAAGGACAGGAGAGTCAAGGCTATCCTGGTCAACATCTTTGGTGGTATCCTGAGGTGTGACGTCCTGGCAAGAGGGGTGGTTGCAGCGGCAAAAAAAACAAGGATACGTGTACCCTTGATCGTGAGATTAGAGGGGACAAATGTGAAAGAGGGAAGAGAGATTCTCAGGAACTCCGAGTTGAAATTCTTAGTGGCAAGGGATCTGGGCGAAGCGGCCGATTTGGTTTCAAAACAGGTCGCTCAATAGAAATTGAAGGATTGAAGGCAATCTTTTTAATCCAATTCCTCAATCCCTAAATTTCTTAATCCCTAAATGATGACTTGTATTTTAACTATTTAAAACTCAAAACTTTTTCCGGGAAGGCTATATATTATGAGCATATTAGTAGATGAGAGCACGAGGGTCGTTGTCCAAGGCATAACAGGCCGGGAAGGCGCCTTTCATACAAAGCAAATGCTTGAATACGGTACAGTGGTAGCCGCAGGAGTAACACCTGGGAAAGGCGGCCTCGAGGTTAAAGGAGTGCCTGTCTTCAATACAATCAAACAGGCCGTAGAGGAGGAAGGGGTAAATGTTTCGTGTATTTTTGTTCCTCCCCCATTTGCGGCAGATGCCATCATAGACTCGGCTGCAGCAGGGCTTGACCTCATCGTATGCATCACGGAAGGAATTCCAATTCTTGACATGGTCAAAGTGGCCAGCTTCCTGAAGAACAAAAAATCCGTCCTCATAGGCCCCAACTGTCCTGGCATCATTTCACCAGGAAAGACTAAGGTAGGAATAATGCCTGGTCCAATACACAAACCTGGCCCAATGGGGGTCATATCGAGGAGCGGCACCCTGACTTACGAAGTGGTTGATCAATTGACCAGGACCGGACTTGGACAATCAACATGCATCGGCATCGGTGGAGACCCCCTTATAGGAACAACCTTTATCGATCATCTGAAAAGATTCAAAAAGGACCCTGGAACAGAAGGGGTTGTTCTTATTGGAGAAATAGGCGGCACTGCCGAGGAAGAAGCCGCCGATTATATCCGTGAGGAATTTGATAAGCCGGTTATTGCCTTTATCGCAGGGCAAACTGCCCCTCCGGGGAGACGGATGGGACATGCGGGAGCCATAATTTTGGGCGGTCAGGGAAAGGCGGAAGACAAGATAAACGCCCTTCATGCCGCTGGCATTACAGTGGCCTTAAATCTCGGCGCCCTTGGAGAAACCGTTCAAAAAGTTATGGAGAAAAGCTGATACCCGCCGGGACCTGCCTTGACTCGATCCCTCCATGGTGTTATTATTTAAATAGTGTCCATCCAGAAATGAGTCCCGCTTGAGGCGGGATTGAGTCTGACGTCCCGCCAGTTGCGGGACGGAAAATAACCATTTATGGGTAGACACTAAATAGTTCCCAATTAAAAATGGAGCTATAACCCCATGGAAAAAGTACTGAGTATCACGGCTCGGCTTGAGGTTAAGAGACGTAAACAGCAGGTTGAGGCATATCGCGATAAATTTGAAGCTGTGCAGAGGGTTTTGCAATGCTCTACATGTCCCTCCAAATGCGCAATGTGCGGTCGCCACAGAAGGGGTGCTGAATCATCGAGTCCGCCGTCAATGGCCTCTATCGAGTCCACCCTGTGTAAGAGCTGCCGATCCGAATTTGAGGCTTTTCAAAAAATATCGAAAGAGGGTCGAAGCGGGCCTGATATGTTCTGGCACAACAATGAATGGATAGAACTCTGGGCACGTTGGCTCGATTACCAGCGTTCGATTAGCAGATTCAAAAATTCTTTTAACTTCATACAGCTGACAGACTAAGCCAATGAATTACTTCCAGAAAATTAACACTCTTAAATTTTTGGAGTTGTGTTTCCTGAAGCGGAGGTAGCGCTATGTTTGGTATAGGCATGCCGGAATTGATCATTATTTTGATCATCATTCTGATCATTTTTGGGGCAGGCAAACTGCCCGAAATAGGGAGTGGAATAGGCAAGGGGATTAAGAATTTCAAAAAAGCCACTAATGAGCCTAAGGATGAAATCCCGGCTCCCGGCGAGAACGACAAAAAGACAGAGAGTGAGACTTAAGCGAGAGACTCCCTGCCTGAGTGGCTAAAGGAGAGGGGGAATCTCCCATTTTTTCTAAAACGGGATCTCGTCCTCTGGAATATTTATCGGCTCTTCTGTGGGGAACCTTTCCTCTGTTGATTCCGCCCTTCCCCCCTTCCCTGCAGCACCTAAAATACGCACCATCTGAGCAACTATTTCAGTGGTCCACCGCTTGTTGCCGTCCTGGCCTTCCCATGACCTTGTCTGTACCCTTCCTTCAATATAGACTTGACTCCCCTTGTGAAGGGAACGGCCGCACATCTGTCCAAGTTTATCCCACGCCACAATCCTATGCCATTCGGTACGTTCTTGTTTTTCACCACTGTTCTTATCTTTCCATTCTTCCGAAGTGGCAATGCTAAAATTAGCCACCGTACTGCCGCTGGGTATCTGCTTAACCTCCGGGTCACTACCCAATCTTCCAAGTAAGATAACTTTGTTGACCCCGCCCTGCGGGGTTGCGTCTTGGGTAGAATCAGACCCATCCGAAAATTGCTCACTTTGCCCCCTGTCCGCCGAACCTAACATCTGCATTTCGCGCGCCACAACCTTTGTTGAGTACCGCTTGTTTCCATCCTGATCTTCCCATGAATCTGTTTGCAGCCTTCCTTCTATGTAAACCTGTTTGCCCTTGTGTAGATATTCTCCGCAGATTTCCCCAAGTCGTCTCCATGCGTCAATCCGGTGCCATCCTTTTCGACTTTGCTTTTGACCTTCCCGGTCGGTCCACTGCTCTGAGGTAGCCATGTTGAAATTGGCCACAGCAGTGCCGCTGGGTGTATATCGCACTTCTGGGTCAGCCTCCAAATTTCCAATTAATATGATCTTATTTACCCCAGCCATCTTTTAGTCTCCTTTGTTCTCATTATCTCATTAAGCGCCCTGAAATCTTCAAATTGTGTATTGATTTCTTCCATACCATAATGAAAGGATCCAAGTCAAAGGCATTTATAATGAGTGAGAAAAACCATGGTGGCTCAGCGCCTTTGCGTAAGACAGGCATTAGAAAAGACGCATTCTCTATTGACTGACGCTATTTAAACGGTTAAGCTCTTGTTTATTCAAAAGAATAATTGCGCTTCCGCTCCAACCCCATAATGAGGATGCGAGACCTTTGGGGACCCAATACACACCAAGGAGACAAGATGCTGAAAGTAATACCTCTCGGGGGATTGGGAGAGATCGGGCTTAATATGATGGTAATAGAACATGGCCCTGACCTCTTGATCGTAGACGCAGGTCTCATGTTCCCGAATGATTACATGCCTGGTATTGACCTGGTAATTCCTGATTTCACATATATCAGAGAAAACAAAGAAAAAATAAAGGCAATTATCCTAACCCATGGTCACGAAGATCATATAGGAGCCATCCCCTTTTTTCTCAAAGAATTCCCGGTTCCTGTATTCGGAACCAGCTTCACCTTAGGGCTCCTAAAGTCAAAACTTAAGGAACATCATTTGCCCGAAAAGGCCGAACTTCGTGAAATAAGGGCGGGAGATATCACACATCTCGGACCTTTCAACGTAGAGTATATCAGTGTAAACCACAGCATTGTTGACGGGGTAGGTCTTGCCATAGGCACACCCGAAGGCGTCATTTTACACTCGGGTGATTTCAGGATCGATCCCACACCGGTGGACTCCCAGTTTACTGATCTGATCCGTTTTGCCCATTTCGGAGAAAAGGGTGTCCTCGCGTTCTTCTCTGATTCAACTAATGCGGAGAAGGAAGGGTACACTCTCAGCGAAAAAGATGTCAGGAAGACTTTAGATGACCTGTTCCAGACCTGCCGGGGAAGACTCGTGGTTGCGAGTTTTGCATCTAATATTACCCGCATCCAGCAGGTGATATCCTTGGCAACAAAGTTCGGCCGCAAGATAGTTTTCAACGGAAAAAGCATGATCACAAACGTGGGGATTGCCAAGGAACAGGGATTTATTCATATCCCTGAAGATAGTGAAATCAGTGAAAGGCAGATTGATCAATTTCCTGATCAAAACATCCTCATTATCACCACTGGGAGCCAGGGGGAACCTATGTCTGCTCTGACCCGTATGTCTCAGGGTAAACACAAAGGGATAGAGATAAAGAGCGGGGATACCGTAATCCTTTCATCCCGGTTCATACCGGGCAATGAAAAGGCCATCACCTCAGTCATAAACAGGCTCTATCGCCTGGGAGCTGATGTTGTCTATGAAAAAGTCTCTGATATTCATACCTCAGGGCACGCCAGGAGAGAGGAATTAAAACTCATGTTGAGCCTTGTTAAGCCGCGGTATTTTGTGCCCATCCACGGTGAGTACAGACACCTCGTGAAGCACGCTCAGATTGCCTTGGAAATGGGAATGCCAGATGACCATGTCCTGATCGCAGAAGATGGAGACGTCATCTGTTTTGAAAATCTCCAAATGCAATTGGAAAAGCCTGTTCCCTTTGGGAGGATTCTCGTGGATGGCAAAGGGGTCGGCGATATCGGGGAAACAGTTCTGAGGGAGAGGAGAAAACTTGGTGGACATGGCATGGTTGTAATCCTGCTAATTGTCGATGAAGAGACAGGAGAGACCGTCTACGGACCTGAAATCATATCGCGGGGTTTTGTATTTGATGATCAGGGTCAGTTTATACTTGAGGACGCGGAATGTATCGTGTTAGAGGTGCTGGACGAGCTTGAGCGGCCTTCGCCCATTGACTGCGCCAAGGTCGAGTCGGAAATCAGGAGAAGGTTGAAACGCTTTTTTTATAAGGTAATAGAGAGAAGCCCTCTGATAATACCGGTCATCATTGCAGTTTGACGGATTTGTCCGGGTTAAAATGTATGAAAAAGAAAAAAAAAGACTCAAGCCGCAAATCAACTGATAGGAATAAACAGGACAAAGCAGCACACCCGTTGAGGAAAGAGATATTAGGGCTTCTCTTTTTGCTGATAGCGATCATCCTTACTGGAAGCCTCTTATCATATTACCCTAACGACAGGCTCTTCTGGAATGTGACAGGACCTGTGGGTAAAGCCCACAATCTTTTCGGCACGGTGGGCGCTCATCTCGCTGGCGCACTCTTTGACCTCCTCGGATTTTCAGCATTTTGGTTAGCGGCCATACTCCTGGCCATTTCCTTCATTTCGTTCCGGGGGAAAGCTCTCTCATCCCCTCTAATAAGCATCATTGCGACCATCGCCATGCTCGTCTCCTTTTCAGCAATCCTGAATCTCCAGTTTACCGGTGAACTCGGTTTTCGTGGAGGAAAGATAACGCCCGGTGGACTGGTGGGCATCCACTTAGCCGGATTGACAGAAAAGGTCCTCAACTATTTCGGGGCCTATATCTTACTCGTAACCGTCTTTATCATTTCTCTTATGGTAGTAACCCACCTCTCCTTAGGGCGGATCTTTTCAAGGTTAGGTCTCTGGCTTCTTGGCTTGCTAAAACGATTCAGGGATATTGTGACAAAGATAAAGGAGCGCAGGAAAAGAACCCGGAAGACAATGATGGCCCGCCATAAGATTAAATCAAGGCCAAAGGTCACCATTGTTAAATCAAAATCAGAATCAGAAAAAACGCCCCTGCAGGAACAGTTCCCCTTTATGAACGTTGCAGGGGAATTCAAGCTTCCTTCTTTGGATCTTTTGAGAGACCCCCCTGAGAGAAAAAATATCAAGATCCAGCGTGACAGCCTCGAAATGAGTGCCCGTCGTCTTGAGAAAAAACTTTCAGACTTTGGGGTAGAAGGAGAGGTTGTTGAGATACTCCCAGGGCCCGTAATTACCATGTACGAGTACAAACCCGCCCCTGGAATCAAGATAAGCAAGGTGGCGAACCTCTCCGATGACCTTGCCCTGACCCTAAGGGCCCAATCTATCCGGATTGTGGCGCCAATACCCGGTAAGGCAGCAATCGGGATTGAAATCCCCAATAACCATCGGGAAGTAGTCTACCTGAAGGAGATTCTTTCGAGCGCCGCCTATATGACTTCCAAGCACAGGCTGCCGATCGCCTTGGGTAAGGATATAACCGGTGCTGCAGTGGTTACAGACCTAACAAAAATGCCTCATCTATTAGTAGCCGGGGCCACTGGAACAGGGAAAAGCGTCTCAATTAACACCATGATCGAAAGTCTTCTGTTCAAGGTTTCCCCGGAGATGGTCAGGTTACTCATGGTCGACCCCAAAAGGATTGAACTCTCCATGTATCACGACATACCTCATCTGATTCACCCGGTTGTAACCCAGGCCAAGGATGCGACCAAGGCCCTCAGATGGGCGGTTGAGGAAATGGAGAGGCGCTATATGCTTTTGTCTGACAGGGGAGTCAGAAATATCGAAACCTACAACCGGAAAATCGTCAAAGACACAAAAACCGCTCCAGAGGAGACTTCAAGAGGGATCGACAAGACTCTTCCCTACATAGTCGTCATCATTGATGAATTAGCAGATCTGATGATGGTTTCATCCAAAGAAGTTGAAGAGGCAATCACGCGTCTTGCACAGATGGCCCGTGCGGCCGGCATCCACCTGATCATCGCCACACAACGCCCTTCAGTCAATGTGCTAACAGGTATTATTAAAGCCAACTTCCCTACCCGGCTCTCCTTCCAGGTCTCCTCCAAAGTGGACTCCAGGACCATTTTAGACACCAACGGCGCGGAAAACCTCTTGGGAGACGGCGACATGCTCTTTATGCCACCCGGTGTAGGCCGTATCATGAGGATTCATGGGGCGTATGTCTCTGAAGAAGAGGTAAAGGATGTTACAGATTTCCTGAGGAAGCAGAGAAAACCGGATTATGACGCTACGATTCTTTCACATATTGCCAAGAATGAGGAGACTAAAGAGGAAGACCTGGAGTTGGATGAAAAATACGAAGATGCCATTGAGCTTGTATCCAAAACAGGCCAGGCCTCCATCTCCATGTTGCAGCGCAAATTGAGAGTGGGGTATAATCGGGCGGCCAGGATGATTGAGGTAATGGAAATACAAGGGATCGTCGGCCCTTCGGACGGGGTTCGGCCACGAGATGTTTACGGTAGAAAGGTTCACTGATATGGTAAGGCGTTTAATCATTTTGCCGATTTTAATATTTCTCCTCCACAGCCCTGCAACGGCCGACGAGAGCTTAGTCAATATCTTAGAAGGGATCCAAAAAAACTATGGCCACCTTTCAGGTCTTTCCGTTCCCTACAGTCGTGAGGTCATCACACGGTCCATGAGTATGTTAGGAGAACATGTTAGGGGAGATATGGCCTCCGGTACAATCTACTTCAAGCATCCATACTTACTCAGATTAGAGCAGGAAAAGCCAAAGGCCGAAACAATCATCGCTAACAATGACACCCTGTGGTGGTACATTCCTGACAAAAAATGCGCATACAGATATCCTGCTAAAGATTTTGGAAAGGAAT
Source organism: uncultured Desulfobacteraceae bacterium (assembly GCA_964522045.1). GTDB lineage: Bacteria > Desulfobacterota > DSM-4660 > Desulfatiglandales > Desulfatiglandaceae > Desulfacyla. The sequence continues at coordinate 3,751 of CAZFSF010000042.1, read as the reverse complement.
TGCGACTGTTAAGTAACATATTCCGCGGTCTTTCCCAGGTAGAGAACAACTTTCAGGTGTTATTGAAGGACCGGAACAAGTCAGGAGAATATGAGATTGAACTCATTCCCGACCCACCCTGGCAGGAGATTAACAAAATCAACCTGAAAATCACAGAAAAGTATGAAATCCAGACAGTCCGAATACACAATCAATTGGGAAGTATTACCGTCTTCAAGCTCGGGGGTCTCACTGAAAAAGAGGGGTTTGAAAAAGGTTTTTTTCAGTTTATTGTTCCAGAAGGGGTTCGACTGATAGTGGAGTGAACGAATTAGTGAATCATGATCCTTGAAAGAAGACGCCCTACCCTCTTTAGACTCTGCAGACTGTCGGCGGGCAAAAAATAATCTATATATGGGAGCGCGCTTTTCATACCCCTGCAAAGCGGCTCATAATCGGGGTCGCCTGCCAACGGATTCAACCAGATAACGGAGTAAGCCTTACGACTCAGGAAAGCCATTTCCCGTCTCAAGAGATCCTTCCCTCCCAGATCCCAACCGTCGCTCAGCAGAACCACCACGGTCCTTCGGTTGAGGAGCCTCTCACCATGCCCCCGATTGAACTGATGAAGAGAATACCCGATTCTTGTTCCGCCTGACCAGTCAGGGACCTCCATGGCAATCCGTTTTAAGGCCTTTTCAACATTCAGGTGCCGAACCATGAAGGTGATAGGTGTTAGGGAGGTCGAGAACACAAAGACCTCCGCCCTCGACCCTACTCCCCTCAGCCCCAATAGAAATGGCATTACAAACCTTGCATACCGGTCCATGGATCCGCTCACATCAGCTAAAATAGCTAAACGCTTGAGCCGTTTCTTCTTCTGTCTGTAAAAGAGCTCAAAGGGAATTCCACCCGTCTTGAGGCTCTTTCTAATGACACGCGGGAAATCGATATCCCCGGACTTTCGACCCCTCTTTGATCGCCGGGAGATATCGATTTTGAATGGCTCCATCATCTTCTTGAGGGCAAGCTGGGCCACCTGGATATCTCCCCTGTGAAAACGGCCAATATCCTTTTTCTCAACCATTGATACAGGGCTGTATGCGACCCCTTCCAACCATTCCTTTTTGTCGCTATTATTTGCTGCTGTAGATAGGTCAACATGGTCATCAGGAAGAAACTCCTCGTTTAAATCCTCCTTTCGCCTCTCTCTTTCAGGTTCAAGCTCATCCTTATCCGGGTTTTTAGCCTCATTGACCCGGTTCCAAAACTGATCAAAAAGATCTCTGAACTGGATCCATTCCAAGTCGGTCGTAGCCAGATTGGAGCGAAGGGAAACGAAAAAATCCTCCTTTTTTTCTAATGATATCTCTTCTAAGCATCGCAGGGTGTCGTGGACACTGCTCTGGAATATTTTGAAGCCGCGGCATTTCAAAAATACCGCAAAACGAACCACCTTTCCGCCTAGGCCTCTCTTTTCATCTATCATTGGCTATTTGCCGTTAGTCATTGGCTGTTCGCCGTTTAATAATCTCTCAATTCCCCAACCTTCAATATTTAGAATTTCAATCTGTTAGGTATTCCCCCCGTGTTTCCTGATCTGCCCAGATTTCCTCTTTGAACCTCTTTATGTCTTCCTGGTATTTGAAGATACACCCCAAGGTCTCTATGACCACATTTTCATCCAAATAGTCCCTCTGCATTGTCATAAGGGCCATGGTCCAGTCTAATGTCTCGGAAATACCCGGCTTTTTCAGAAAATCAACGGACCTCGCCTTTTGCATAAAGCGGGTAACCTGTTTTGCAAAGCGTGATTCTATTCCCGGGAGTCTGACCATAATAATCTTGTATTCCTTTTCAAAAGAGGGATACTCAATCCAGTGATAGAGGCATCTCCGTTTCAAGGCATCATGGACATCCCGAGTGCGATTGGAAGTAACCACAACAATCGGTTTCTTTTTCGCCTTAATGGTCCCGATCTCAGGAATCGTAATCTGGAAATCGGAAAGGACCTCTAACAGGAATGCTTCAAACTCCTCATCTGACCGGTCTATCTCATCTATAAGGAGAACCGGGGCCTTTTCCTCTGACCTCAGTATTGCCTCAAGTAGGGGTCGCTTAATCAAGAATTCAGGGCTGTATATGATCTCTTCGATCTTCTCTCGCTCCCTTTTGCCCTGCTCTTCCAACCTTATGTGTAAGAGCTGTTTTGGATAGTTCCATTCATAAAGGGCCGTAGAGGAATCGAGCCCCTCGTAACATTGAAGACGGATAAGCTCTGTGTCAAACAAACGGGACATCACGATGCCTACCTCTGTCTTGCCCACCCCCGGCTCTCCCTCCAAAAAAATCGGTTTCTCAAGCCGATGGGCCAAGAAAAGGACCGTTGCAAGGGCGCGGTCCGCTATGTAACTGGAGTCAGCTAATTCATCAACCACCTGATCAATCGATTTGAAATGTGACGACAAATTTATCTCCTTCCTTCATCCCCAAGAAATTTCTACTCGCTTAACCTCTTAACCCGTGAACACCTATGAAATAATCTGTTTATCCCGGACTTGATTTAAAGGGCTCTATACTTTATGATACACATCTTCGTCAATAGCTTGAGAATCAGAAGATTGCCATGAAATCGAAAACAAGAGGAAAATCCCCCTCCTCTGCTCTTCAGGACCGTCTGGCTGAACTTGAGGATACTGCATCTGAGAGAGGAATCCAAGTTCATTATGATCGGCTTGAAGCGGCAGGATTAAAACTGAAGGGAGGGATTTGTTCAATAAAAGGGGACTACCACATCTTCGTTGACAAGAGAAAGTCAACAGCCGACAAGATAGATTTTCTCCAGAACCACCTAAACGACCCAATCCCCAAAGATACCCCCTTGGTTGATGAATAAAACTACAGGATTTGTGCTTGTTGACTGAAAAACGATTGAAAAACAAAAAGGTATTTGTCCAAAAACCAAAAATATTTTCTTGAAGGCTATATGAAAAGAGACAATGAAAAAACCTTATTGAATCTCCCGAACACATTAACCTTTACGAGATTAATTTCCATCCCGGTTGTGTTGATATGCCTCTCCTTTCCAGGCAGGTGGGGCAGTTTCCTGGCCGCATTGTTTTTCGTCTTGGCCTCAATCACCGACATTTTAGATGGATTTTTTGCCAGAAAATATGGCATCGTAACTGTACTGGGGAAACTCCTTGATCCATTAGTAGATAAGCTCTTGGTTTCCCTGACTATGATAATGCTTATTCCGCTTAATCGCATTCCCGTTTGGATGGTAATTGTAATCATTACCCGGGAAATTGCTCTGACTGGATTGCGGGGCATAGCTGTCGGTGAGGGAATTGTCATACAGGCAAGCGCCTTGGGGAAATATAAGACCATTCTTCAGTCTGTTGCCGTAGGGGGGCTCTGTCTCCATTATGTCTATTTGGGTATTAATTTCCACGTGGTGGGCATGGTCTTTTTGTGGGGGGCATTGATCTTGACTCTCTGGTCTGGCTGGGATTATTTTAGGTGTTTTTACCAACTTTTTGTGCCAGGGCAAAAATAGAGGCTTTCTGGCATTTTCTTCGGCTTATGCTAAGTCGGATTGAAAAATCGTTTAGAGACCTTTGAAGGCGAGAGGCGAAACGGGGCGTTTTTCAAAGGTCTTGTTTAATTTTTCATTGACAAAGCATCTCTTTAATGTAAAGTATATAATTACACTTTGCGGGAATAGCTCAGCTGGTAGAGCCTCACGTTGCCAACGTGATTGTCGCGGGTT